>SABV01000263.1 GCA_009928855.1 Erysipelotrichia bacterium
TTTTTGAGAATAATTGAAGAAAAATGATCAGATAAAAAGTGTGTTAATGCGGAAAATGAGGCTGTAAAGCAAGGAGTTTTTATGGCAAACTTTTGCCTAACAATTATGCATGATACTCAACGGCGATGTTGTAACAGGCAAAATAAAGGTGTTGATCAGATATGAATAAATTCCAAAATAGATCTCGAAAATCTCTCCGTGCCAAATGGTGGGATTACAGCCGGAACGGTGCATATTTTATTACAATCTGTACCAAAGATCGGGAACATTTTTTTGGGGAAATCCGAAATGGGAAAATGATTTTGTCAGGCACCGGAATTATTGCAGATATTTTGTGGCATGAAATACCGAATCGGTTACCATTTGTCAGTTTGGGGGAATTTGTTGTAATGCCGGACCATGTCCATGGAATTTTGATTTTGGATAAATCGGGTGATGTAAACCATCCCCTTTTCCCCAATGCTGCCAACAGCTCTAAATCTGTGGGTATGTTGCATGCAACATACCCACAGCAACAAATGGATAAAGAACCACAAACAGGTTTGAAAAAATCACAAACAATGTCAATCATTTCCCCAAAATCAAATACAATTTCAGTAATAATCAGATCATACAAATCCGCTGTTACAAAACATGCCAACCGGTTGGGTCTGAAAAATGGCTGGCAATCACTATACCATGACCGTATTATCCGGGATCATGATGAATATCAAAGAATTTCGGAATATATTATAAACAACCCCAAAGATTGGAGAAAAAATCGCTAATAAAAACGCCGCCCTGTAATTTTTCAGGGCGGCGCGTGTGTTTACCGGATTACTTCATTTCATGATAATCTTCATGAATAGAAGAATCTTTGGTTAAGCCCAAGGCTTCGAGAAGTTTGCCGGCAAGCTTGTTTTTCTGCTCTGCGTCGTGGCTGCTGAAGGTGGTTGCCTTAACTTCTACGTATTTGCCGATTTCGGGCTGGTTCATTTCGTCTAAGTTAATGAAGAAGTTGTTTTCTTCGAAAGTTACATGGAAGCGCTGTCGGTCTTTTTGAACTTCAAGGATTGAATCGGGTTTGAAGTATTCGCGGTAGAATCTCAGAGAGTTGCCCGCCTGAGCGATGTAGCGGCTTCTTGAAATAAGTGATTTGGTGTCTTCGCTGATTCCGTGTTTGGCTTCGCCGATCAGGGTAAGTCTGGGTCTGACGCTTACGGTTTTGCCTGCTTCGTCTATGAGCTCGTCTTCGCGATATCTTACCATCTCGCCTGTGCTGTTAAACTTGAAATATGTGTCAAACTGCTTGTAATGCTTCTTTTCTCTGATAACGATATTCGAAGAATTCAGCTTTTCAATAACCGGCTTGAGGTCACTGACCTTAACTTTGGTCTGAATTTCGAAGCTTTCGTCCTGAGTTGCGCCGCCAATGGCAACCAACTTAGAGAGAAGCGACTGTTCGCGTTCGGCAAGGAAAGCGTCGACTTTTGCCGCGAATCCTTTTGCTTCTTCGAGAAGCGAAGTTTCATCGATTGTGAGCAGCTTTTTATCACGCATCAGCCACTTGCCGTTTACCATAACATCACTGACGTCGGTTGACTTTGAAGCATAAACGATTTGCGCGTAAATGCCGTCCGCGTCGCGTTTGAATCTGGGGCTGTTGTGAACGGGCGCGAGATCTACAAGGATCATGTCGGCACGCTTTCCTACAGCGATTGAACCGGTTAAATCTTCAATGTGAATGCTCTTAGCGCCGCCTCTTGTGGCCATATAAATGATGGTCTTCGCCGGAAGCGAGGTGGGGTCGCCTGTTTGCAGTTTGGCAAGCAATGAAGCAAGTCTGATTTCTTCAAACATGTCTAAGTCGTTGTTAGAGGAGGGGCCGTCGGTTCCGATACCTACGTTCATTCCCAATTCAACCATCTTGGTTATGGGAGCGGCGCCCGAAGCCAGTTTCATGTTAGATGAAGGATTGTGCGCTCCGCCGCAGTTGTTGCGAGCCATTTCGCGCATTTCGCTTTCGTCGATGTGAACTAAATGTGCGCCCGAAAGCTTGGTCTGCAACAATTTCTGACTTTTTGCATAACTTATAACATTCTGCCCATACTGCTTGTTAACGCCTTCAACTTCACCGGCTGTTTCGCCTAAGTGCATCAAAACGGGAACATCATATTTGAGCGCTAAATCAGCGCACGCCTGAAGTATTTCGGGGGTAGTGGTGTAGGGCGCGTGTGGCGCAACTGCCGGCACGATAAGTGGGTGGTTTTTATATTCTTTTATAAAGTCTTCGCAAAGCTTGAGCGCGTCTTCGTAGCAAGAAGCGTCAGGTGCGGGGAACATCAATACGCTTTCGCCGCAAACAGCACGCATTCCTGCTTCTGCTGTGGTTTTAGCGATTTCTTTTTCAAAGTAATACATGTCGGCAAAGCTTGTGGTGCCGCATCTGATCATTTCTGCGCAAGCAATTTTTGTGCCTAATACAACCATTTCGGGCGATACGAATTCGCGTTCTACGGGCATGATATAACCCATCAGCCACACGTCTAAACGCAAATCATCAGAAAGACCGCGCAATAGCGTCATAGGAACGTGAGTGTGAACGTTTACCAAACCCGGCATTAAAACTTTGCCTTTGCAATCTATAACTTCAGCGCCTTCATAAGCGCCGCAAATGTCTTTTTCGGGCCCGACCGCAACAATTTTGTCTTTGTCTGTCGCAACAGCACCCATTTCATACATATTAAATTTTTCGTCAACAGTCAGTACAATCGCATTTTTAAAAAGCTTATCTACTTTTATCATATTATTTCCTTTCGTTTTGCTTGACCATAAGAATACCATTCTATATCACTGCCGCGCCACAATTATTTTGCAACAAATAAGATTGTAATATTCCGGAATTTTTACTAATATAATGCTATGAACCCAAATGATCTGCAAAATATAGTAAATGACCTCAACGCGCCAATCAAGTCGTTCAGAATATTTGCGCTCGAAGAACTCATCAAAAACGGCGACTCCCCCGAGCTTATTCCAATTTTGCAGAAATTGAGCGAAACTGAAACCGACCAAGAATGTCTGATGCTCATCAGCCACGCTGTTACGGCAGTGAAAAACAGATCTTCCGGCACCCATGCCGATGTTAAAACCGCCGCCGATGCCGATTTTATGGTTGGTTGGGAAAATGCCGACGACGCCACGCAAATGCTGATGCTTTCAGAGCTGCCGCCGCGGTTGCCTAAAGAATTAAGAACAAAAGGCCCCGAACTGCTCGAATCATCAAAATCTCACATTGTTCAGGCAAGAGTAATCAGGCTCTTTTGCCGAACTTGGCCGAACGACAAGTTTAATTTAATTGCTAAAAGCGCCGCATCTGAAAGCTTGACACTTAAACTGGCTGCAATAAGAACCCTGGTACACATAAATCCCGAGATGCTCATAGACGATTTGCCGGCTTTGCTGAGCTCCGATGACCCTCAATTTAAGGCTCTTGCAATAAGAGCATTGACAAAAATCGATAAAGAAGAAGCCCTGAACCATTTGCAGGCGCTTTTGCTGTCGCCATCAGAAACAGATCGCCTGGCCGGAATTCAAAACTGCACATTTTTGCCTTTCGATATGGTTAAGCCCGTTATGCTCAAGTATTTCGCCGCCGAAAACAATGCTGAACTGCTTGTGAGAGCCGGTTGGATACTCGAAATGAACCCGGATGTTAAAGTGCCGTTCTATTTGTTCGAAATAGCAGAACGCTCAAACGAAAAGAAAGCCGCGCTCGTTAAAAAAATACTGAATGAAGCGGTGAGCCTGCTTAACAAGTCAGGGATCCTAGGAAACGGCTTTGCAAAATACACAGCCGACCTGCAGGCTTGGGTTACAAAACGAAATGCTCTCAGGTTTGCAAAACAGGTTATTGCCAAACTTGATACCCAAACCATAGCTCCCGAACTTGATGTTAAAATTAAGGCCGCAATGCATCAGCCACCCATCTTAGACGCGTTTAAAGAGGCACTTAGATGGCCTATTTCCCAAAATGTTAAAAAACACGTCGAAAACTATATAAAAAAAGCATCGGCACAAACTTTTGAAAAACCCGATGATAAGTCAAAAACGACCATAAATAACGACAAAATATCAATAAAAGAATTACTGAAAAAAAATGAAAACGATATTTTATCCGAATTGTCTTCATTAGAAGAAAAATCAGCCGTAAATTCCGCAAATGAACTTATCGAAATAATTCTTGCCAAAGAAACCTCTTACGATATCAAAAGCGCCGCCCTTAACGTCATGAGCAAGTTTAATCTTAAAGGCTTCGAAGATAGGGCGGTTAAACAAATTTCTAACCCTAACGTGTCTTTTGCCACGGCCGCGGTGGAATACCTCGGTAAAATTGACCCCGAAAGAATTTTTCCATATTTGGGGCAGTGCCTTAAAATCGCCGATGTGCAGATGAAGTCGGCTGCACTCGGAATAATGAAAAACTTTGATTTTAATCAGGCGCTGTCGTTTTTGAACGCCATGCTTTATTCAACTGACCCAAAACAGCAGCATATGGCGCTGCAATGCATGGACCAATTCGATTTTAGCTTAATCAGAGATTGCCTAACTGAATATTTGTGCCGATGCACAACCGAAAGCCTCGCTGAGGCAGGGTTGTGCCACTTCGCGGCGAACCCTTCTTCTGAGAACGTTTATGCCCTATACAAAATTGAGCAGGCGCACGAAGGCGTAATCGCGGAACAAGCAAAAGCATTAAGAGAAAACTCGCCTGCGCCCGCAGAAGAAGTGCCCGAAATAGCGGCAAAGCCCCCGGCAGCTGCCGACAATAAGATCGATCAAACGCAAAAGGTCGAAGAAAACGCAGAAACAGAGCTTAAAAGCCGATTCTTAGAAGAACAAAGAAAAAAAAGAAGCAAGAAACCTGCATATGCTTATCAGGCTCCCGAGGTTTCAAGAAGCTCAAAAGAGCAGATTGCTGCGATTTATTACTTGTTTAAAGATAAGTTGATTGCAAAATATAAATGGATCGCACTGTTTTTGCTTTTAATCGCGTCCTTCACAGTCTGGGATTTCTTTGTGCCAAAATCTTCGATTAAACAAAGCGAAACCGGCGGTGCCTTAAAGGCCGGCCAATACGTAAGAGAAGGAACTGTTCAAAAAATTGACGGAACAAATGTTATGTTTGTTACCACAAAAGATGAAAAATTTGTGCTGGCACCTGTAAGAGAAGGATACAGAGT
>SABV01000264.1 GCA_009928855.1 Erysipelotrichia bacterium
GAAATAGCCCACGCTGCCGGAGCGCTCTGCATTGTCTCTGCCAACCCGATTGCTCTTGGTCTTATCGAAGCTCCAGGCAATCTGGGCGCCGATATTGTTACAGGCGAAGGCCAGCCACTCGGTATTCCGCTGAGTTTCGGCGGGCCATATCTTGGCTTTATCGCTGCGACAAAGGCCCTGCTGCGCCGCATGCCTGGCCGCATTGTCGGCAGAACCAAAGATATCGATGGCAAAACCGGTTTTGTTCTGACTCTGCAGGCACGTGAGCAGCATATCAGACGCGAAAAAGCCAGCAGCAATATCTGCTCAAACCAGGCACTGATGGCGCTAAACGCAACAATCTATATGAGTCTCATGGGTCGCGATGGCATTAAAGAAGTCGCGATGCATTCGTTCCAGAAGGCGCATTATATGAAACGTGAACTGGCAAAAATCAGCGGCGTAACCTTTCCGTTCACCGGAAGCTTTTTTCACGAACTGGTCGTGAAGATTCCGAATGCACGCAAGGTGGTCGGCAAAATGGCCAAAAAAGGCGTATTTGCAGGCATTCCGCTCGACACGTGGTTTAACAATCTCAAGGATTGTGTTCTTATCGCTGTTACCGAAAAACGCACCAAAGACGAAATAGACGAATATTGCAACATGTTAGGAGGGTTTATCAATGGCTGAACCCTTGATTTTTGATCTCAATAAAGATGGTCGCCGTGGCTTCACTTTGCCGATACTTGATGTGCCTGAAGTTGACCCGGCAGATCATATTCCGACACGCTTTTTGCGCCAGGAACTCCCCCTGCCCTCTCTTTCAGAACTTGAAGTAGTAAGGCACTTCACCCGCCTTTCACGCCTCAATCACAGCGTAGATATCGGGTTCTACCCGCTTGGCTCATGCACCATGAAGTATAACCCGAGGGTTAACGAAAACATGGCGCGTCTGCCTGGGTTTGCCAATATTCACCCGCAACAGCCCGAAGAAACCGTGCAGGGTGCGTTGAAAATGCTCAAAACCCTCGAAGAATATCTGGCCGAAGTTACCGGCATGGATGCCATGACGCTGCAACCAGCTGCCGGTGCCCATGGCGAAATGACCGGTCTGCTGATCATGAAGGCTTACCACAAAAAGAACGGTAATCTTAAGACCAAGATCATGATTCCTGACAGCGGGCACGGCACAAACCCGGCTTCGTGCTCGATGGTTGGTTATGAAGTAATAAATGTCAAATCGAATGACCGCGGTGGCATAGACCTTGAAGACCTCAAAGCCAAGCTGTCACCTGACATTGCCGGCCTGATGATTACTAACCCGAACACTCTCGGGCTGTTCGACGAAAACATCGGTGAACTGGCCACTTTGATTCATTCTGTTGATGGTCTGCTCTACTATGACGGCGCTAATCTTAACGCTATCATGGGCTGGACACGCCCGGGCGACATGGGCTTCGACATCGTGCATATCAATCTGCACAAAACTTTCTCGACCCCGCATGGCGGCGGCGGACCCGGTTCCGGACCCGTTGGTGTCAAGAAACATCTCGAAACTCTGCTGCCCAACCCGCGTGTGCAGTTCGATGGCAAAAAATACAAATTGCAGACGAAATGTCGCGAATCAATCGGCCCGGTTCTTGGTTCTGTTGGTAACTTTCTTGTGCTGGTGCGGGCTTTTGCTTACATCATGGTCAGCGGCAGTCAGGGTCTTAAAGACGCCTCTGCCTATGCGGTTCTCAATGCGAACTACATGATGCAGAGACTCAAAAAGACTTTTCACTTGCCCTATGATCGTTTCTGTAAACATGAGTTCGTACTTTCAGGAAAACCATTGGCAAAAACCGGCGTCAAGACTCTCGACATCGCCAAGCGCCTGCTCGATTTCGGTTTCCACGCTCCGACCATTTATTTCCCGATGATTGTCGAGGAATCAATGATGTTTGAACCGACCGAAACCGAAAGCAAGGCCACTCTCGATTGTTTCATGGAAGCCATGGAAATGATTGCCCGTGAAGCCTCCGAAAATCCTGACAACCTCAAGAATGCGCCTCTTAAAACTCCGGTGCGCCGTCTTGATGAGGCAACAGCAGCCAGAAAACCCGACATCAACTACTTCAGAAAACCGGAATAAGCCCTGAATGTCTAAAAGTATAAGTCTCCCGCAGCTTGAATTTAAAATGCTGCGGGAGATTTTGTACTTTTTGAACCCATCGGCAGAGCGACAGGTCTGGCTGGTTGGTGGCAGCATACGCGATTTGTTGCGCGGCAGCTCATCATTGACTGATCTTGATCTGACGACGAATTTCAACCCGATCCCCGCTGCGCGTGAATTTGCACGTAAAACCGGCGCCGGCTTTGTGGTTCTTGACGAAGAACGGCATATAGTGCGCGTTGTTACTCTTGTCGGCAACGTTCATTACACTTTTGATATTTCGCAATTCAGGGCGCCAACGATCGAAGAAGATCTGCGTGCCCGCGATTTTACCATTAATGCGATCAGCGCAAGACTGCATGCCGACAGCTTTGCCCACAACTCTGAAAACAGCGCAGACTCTCGAATGGTAGAACTTTTTGATCCTCTTGAGGGTGTTGATCATCTCGGGCGTGGTCTGATAATTCCATGTTCAGATCAGCTATTTACCGATGATCCGCTGAGACTTATGCGTGCTTTCAGGTTTTCGGCGCTCTTTAATGCCGAGTTTTCGCCCGAACTTCACGCCATGGTCATTGCTCAGGCCGATTTGCTCAAGCAAGTTTCGGGTGAGCGCATCAGAGACGAATTTTTTAAAGTGCTTGGCGTCAGCGACAGTACGCGCTGGGTGCGCCTCATGAATGCTACCGGCATTCTTGCCGTCATATTGCCTCAGCTGCATGCATGCCACGGCGTCGAACAGAATGACTGGCACCATCTCGACGTATTTGACCACACGATTTTGACTCTTGAAAACCTCGAAAAGCTTATAAACAGTGATCAGCCATACCCGTGGTGGCTGCATTTCAAGAACTATCTGAACGAAAACATTTCGGGCACACGCACATGGGGCCAGACCCTCAAACTCGGCTGTCTTCTGCACGACCTCGGCAAACCGCCCTGCCGTCGCATAGACCATGAATCTGAGCGCGTCATTTTTCATGGTCACGAGATGGAAGGTTCTCGCATTGCCAAAGATGTTTGCGATTCGCTCAAACTCTCGATCAATGAGATGAATTATCTGCAGCGGGTCGTTAAAAACCACATGCGCCCGGGTGTCATGCTTCAACAGGGTCTCAACGAAAAACGTCTGTTCAGGTTTTATTCGGAATGCGGCCGCGACGGGCTCGGTATTGCGCTATTGTCGCTGGCCGACCGCTACTCAGCGCTCGGCTCGCTTGGCGAAACCGAACTGGCAGAGTTCACTGCCGGCATTTTCCAGATCATGCACCAGTTTTATGAACAGCTCAAAAAACCAAAACTGGCGCCCTTTTTAAACGGTAACGATCTGATCAAACAATTCGCCATCAAACCCGGCCCCGAATTTCGCCGCATCCTGGATGCCCTTGAAGAAGCTCAATACACCGGCGAAGTTACCACCCGTGATGAAGCCCTTGCTCTCGCTTTGCGCCTGCTGCAATGAATTCATGCCGGGGCCAGTTCAACTTATAACCCGGCTTCTCAGCTCTTTTTAAACTCATAAATCAGCTGAAAATTTTTATTGATATAAAAAGAATCAGCCAGAAAAACAACTGGCGACGGAAAAAACCAGAATACATTTCTGCTCAAAGGCTTTATATCAAGCCCTGGATAGCAGGAGGCGGAAAATTCATGGCAGTAGTAACGACCGGAATCAGGTTGAAAGTCAAAATCATATTCGACATTATTGGCAGCACACTTTCTGGCATGCTCTATCGCCCATTCTTGCCCGGATACAGGGCGCAAAATAACAATACGATCTGCGCGGCAGAAATCAATTATGTCATCAGAAATTGAACCCTCGGCGATAGAGTGAACAATCGTGTTGTCGCCGATAAAAACCCCGCTGTGACTGCAACGAGTGCTGCCGGTAGGAATAAAATACCCGTCCAGGTAATTTATGTAGGCTCGCATCACCACATCACCAGGCTGAAGCAGACTCATTATCTCGCGAGTATCTTTTCCCTTAACCTTAAAACTCGTCGGATGATAAACCACGAAAAAAGGCCATCTGAAAATCTTGATATCCCCAAAAATCGTTAATAACCATCTCTTTACCTTATAATATGCTCTGGTAAAGAATTTAAATCTGCTTGCGGTGGTTTCAGTATTCATGTTTCCCTGTTTTCTGCATCGATACATTTCGATGGTCTAATTTATTCATAAATGAAATAATCTGAATCAATTATCTTGAGTTCGTAGACTTTTTCAATTGAGACAACGACATTATGATCTATTATTTTGATTCTTTGCGGCAAAACAAGACTCATAAGCGCGTAGCGAATATTTACCAGCAGAATTGCAAAGCCTGTTTTAGCTTATGACGCATAAAACGGTTTAGTTGCCAATGGCAACTAAAAGTGGCGCAGGATCAGGTCATAACCCAGTCCAGTGAAGGTTTCACGACGGGTTCCCATTTGGCCGACCGATGAGTCCTTCCATCCAAAGATGGTTTCGCGTATGATAACCGAAAACCGCTTGTAAAGAAGGGCATTAAGCTGAATTTTGCTGTCAAATGTTCTTATTTTGTCGGTATCCTGAGTCATAAAACCATCGAAAGTTGTGCTAAAAGTCAGACTCGGTGTAAGCTTGCTTGAATGCTCAAGTCCTAAGTTCAATCCTGTGTTTCCGGGTTTGTTTGTCACAGAAAACCTTTTTAAATGACCAAGTCCCAGTAACAGACTGGTATGATCAGAGCTTTTCCAGGTCATTCCCAATACGGCCTTGCCAAACAGGGGGCGGTCTTTTCCGTCTATCTCCGGCTTAAAATGGGCCCCTGATAATTGGAGTTCTAAGAACGGAAAAATTCCGGTTTCCAACGCTTTTCTGGTATGGCGTGCCAGAACCTGCCATTTATCTGAAAGTTTATAAGGTTCTGATTCTGCAAACGCAGAGGTGACCCTTAACATTGAATCTGCGTTCGGCTGGTCAATAACCGCTTCATAATTTAAACTAAAGTTTCTGTTCAAATGCTTGGAGCCGACCAGGCCAGGAATATCACTTCCTGTGTATTTTGCTTTGGGATCTCGGAACTGATAGCGGCCAGCTGCATCAGAAAAGGCC
>SABV01000265.1 GCA_009928855.1 Erysipelotrichia bacterium
GTTCCTGAGCGACAACCGCATTTATCTGAACTGGGATAAGCTGAACCAGAACCTGGCTGAGATTAAACAACAGTCAGAGGTTTATGACCTGATGGTCAAGACCCACCCTGATGCCAGTTCCGGAAAATGCAGCAATCATAGCGGCCAGATATGGGCATTCACTCATCGAATGCAGGTTGGCGACCTGGTTGTGGTGCCTTCAAAATTTCAACCCGTGATTAACATCGCTGAAATAGCCGGCGGATATACCTATGATAAAAAAGCCGAGCCTGAGTATCGTCATTACCGGGCCATTAACTGGCTCGCCAAAAATAAACCCAGAACTTCTTTTGACCAGGATCTTCTCTATTCTTTCGGTGCCATAATGACCATCTGCCAGATTTCGAGAAATGAAGCCGAAAAGCGCATCAGAGAAATGCTCAAAACAACTGGAACGATAGTCAACCCAGACCCGGTGACGCCTGAAAACGAAATCGACCTCGAAGAAACCGGCCGCGACCAGATTGCCAAACTTCTTGAGCGCCGGTTCAGAGGGCACGATCTGACCCGCCTGATCGAAGCACTGCTGAAGGCTCAGGGTTACACAACTTACATGAGCCCGCCAGGCCCTGATAAGGGAATCGATATTCTCGCCGCCCCAGGGCCTCTTGGCTTCGGCAACCCTCGAATTTGTGTGCAGGTTAAGTCTGGTAACGACCAGGTAGATTCGCCGACTCTGAATCAGCTGATCGGAGCCATGCAGAATGTTCAGGCTGACCAGGGTCTGATCGTTTCATGGAGCGGCTTCAAGCAGACAGTTGAACGTGAGCGCGCCGTTCAGTTCTTCAAAGTTCGCTTCTGGAACCAGGACGATATTATCAGCGAACTTCTCACGCATTACGATTCTCTCGACGAAGACCTGCGTGCCGAAATCCCTCTGAAGCGCATCTGGACGGTCGCCTCTCAGGACAAAGAATGAGTGCCAAAGCCAGGGATTGGCGGCACGGCACAGCAATGCAGAGATGTTCTTAAAAAAATTTGAAAACGTCTGAATGGTTCCGATTAAAGGTGGATCAAAATGGAACTGGCTGGAACGGGTGCAGCCAGAATGTGAACAAAGCATGAACAGGCATGAACAGGTTTTTTCAATGCCCGGTCAAAACAATGGCAGCGCATACGCGCTGCCTGTTGTCTGTTGCCCATATAACCAGGTGAAGTGACAAAAAGTTAAATATTTAGCGCTGCCCTGGAATTCATCTGGCAATAATCTGAAGACGGAGCAACATTTCGATTATCCACTAATTCTTCTCTGCAAGGCAACCGATGCGTTTTCAACAGCAACCTTCAGAACCCGCAGTGCTCTATTAGCTCCGCCATAATCTTTTCTGGCATCGCATGTGTCAAATTTGTCGAGGGCTTGGTTAATAGCTTCACGCTCTGGAGTTTCAGAAAGGGCCGCAAGTTCAACTCCTCTATGGATTAAAAGAGTGATGTCTATAGCGCCCTGTATTGAGTCCGATTCCTCGTCGGCAGGTTCGGAGTCGTTCTTGTGTGTTTCGATTTCAACAAGGGCCTGCGATTCGTCTATATAATCTGATTCGAAAGCTGCCAATACGCAAGCCGGAGTTCCTGGCGGCATTGGTGGTATCTGTGACTGTTTTTTTCCGGCCAATCCTGCCATCAACCACGCCCTTAGATTCATACCTGCCAAAGTGGCCTCGGTGTGATCTTTGCCATACTCTGGTGGTATGGGGTGGCGTATAAAATTATTCAGGGCCTCTCTCCATGGCAAAAGATTCTCTTTCTTTTCCCCGGCAGCATCAGAGTCGAAGCTAACCAATGTAACTTCACCAGATGCCAGTTTTTCAACCGTTGCCTGGTCTGGCTTCATAGCTACGCCGCCCGTTGATACTGTTGAAACAAAATCCCCTGTTTCCTGCCAAAGCAAGATTGCGTCGAGCTCTGACTCTACAACAGCATGTGATGTAGCTGAAACACCAAAAAACGCCGGGGCTGTGCTGCTGCCAGATACCAGGCAATACTTATTGTCACCTTCTTTTAAATCTGTTTCTGGTCGCCGGATTTTAATTCGGATCAGCTGTCCATTGGCGTCATAGCATGGAATGACCAGACCACGCGGAAGCCAAACCCTCATTGGTCTGCCTTTGTTGTTCAGTTCATTAGGCAACCCCCACGCTTCCCGACAGTCATATTTTGTAACAGGGTTCCAGCCAAGTTTAAAACGTCTGATTGTATTGAATTCAATAAGGCGATCTGACTGCAGCCATGATAATGCATTCTCATTCTTCAACAGTTCGGAATGTGACTGAGCAATCAATGCTGAAGCTGCCATCTGCCACTCATGATTCGGAGGCGGCACTATTTTAACAATCGGCCGGGCAGGAAATTGAGTTGATGATGATTTACCTGAAGGCGTAAATGTTACCTTTCCCGATATTTCGCGGGCAGTTTTGAAGTCTACGCCCTCGACCAGTTTGATCAGGTCGATAATATCGCCGCCTTTTGGGCTACAGCCACGGCAAAAAAAACGATCTTCAAAACTGACGAAGCGATCCTTTCCGCCACAAGCCGGGCAGGTTGATTTGTGCTCACCTGATGAAGACGCTTTTTTCGGTTCGATATTCTTGCTTCTGAGATATTCGAAAATATTCATTTTAAATTTTCCTTTTGTTTTTGAATTTTGCGCCCATAAATCCAGGGGATAAAAAAGCAAACTGAAGTTGCTTTTTATATCCCTTTAGGGATGATCTGACTTCAGTTACGTTTTTGGCTCTGTAACCAGCTACTGATGCTAGAATAAGCCGAAGTCGAGTGAGCTGAAGCCGGGCTCAACTTCAGTTTATTCAACTTCAGTTTTTTTCTGGCTCTGGCAGCTTGCATAAACTGAAGTGCTTTTTTGACTTCAGTTAGCTTCAGTTTTTTCAACTTCACTTTACTTTCTTTTCCTGCCAGGGGATTTTTTTTCACGCTTCTTGCTCTTGTTGCGGGTTGCCGGTAAATCTTCGGTTGACTTTTCGATTCGCCTGACGGAGCTATTCTTTTCGTAATAATCCACTTCTGGCAGGTAAGGAGTGGCGGGCTGTTTTTCTTTGTCCTGGACGCCTGGTTCTGTTTCTGGTTCTGCCTCTGGTGGTGGACCATAACCAATAACAGTTACTCGCTGCTTATTCGCTCTTCCGCCGTCTGGTGAACGATCAATGAGGATCTTGTTTTCTATTTCGAGTCGTAATAGCTGCCTTGATAATTCTTTCTCAAGATTCACGACTCCTGCTTCTTTCATAGCTGCTCGAATTGCCTTTTCCAAAGGGTTCTTTGGCGTAAGCGTCAAACCTCTAAAGGTCAGATCATCACGGGTGTATGATAGGGAATTCCCTTTTTCGTCGAATAGTTGTCCGTTAACTGCTTGCCTCAACAGTTCGATAAGTGCAGTCGATAATTTGTCCCTCTGTTCCTTTTCAATATTCGCTGGAAACAGAACACCACCGTCGCCGCGCATGAACCACTGTAACTCTTCTGCTTCTTCAGAGTAGTTTGATTTCGTTGGCATGACTGCAACCAACTTTTTCCAGTTACTGGGATAGTTGAACTTTTTCGCTGTCGCAGCATCCATCTTGACCATACTTATAGCAGCCCTGACGTTGTCTCTGAAAGACCCGGCACCTCGCCCGGTAGAGGTTTGAATGTCTCCACTTTTATTTTGCTGCTTGCTTTCATGATGCGTGAACAGGACGGCAGCATCATACTTGACCGAAATGGTTTCCAACATTGCAATCCATGCAGCACCGTGAACATTGTCGTTTTCATTCAACCCAAAGAACTTGCTCAAAGGGTCGATGACGATAAGTCCTACGCCACCCATCTTGTCGATAGAATTACAAAGCCAGTCGAATACCTGTGTTCTTGCAGGATTTTTCTGCTGATCGAAGGCAATCATTACGCGATCTTCACCAACCAGAGAATGTATGCATAAATTCGCATCAAGATCGTCGCGTCGATCTGCAAGACCAGGCATATGAGCAAATATTTGCCTCATTCTTTTGTGAATTATGTCCCTGGGGTCTTCTCCGCAAAGATAGAGAACCTTCTTTTTCCTGGGCGGCATAAACTGCATGGTTGTCACAAATGGACCAAAGTTAATGCCTGTGGCCAGGCAAGCAGCAAGCTGGAAACAAAGGAAGGTTTTGCCCGTCGCACCCGCCGCAAAAATAGCAATGACACATTTGTCCGGAATTGCCCAGCCTTTGCCATAAAAGAGAAGCTTCTGCTCAGGGGCCGGATTATCGAGGAAATATCCAACACCGCGCCATTCCAGCAAAGGCCGGGCAAGCTCAGTTCGCTTGAATTCTTCTTCAGGATAATTCGCCTTGGTTACTTCTACCTTGCGCCGGATTTCCTCTATTTCTTCTGCGGTCGGCATTGGCCGAGCTGGTGGCCTGATCGTTTCCATCAGAAGTTTGTCGAGATGATTGTTCTCCAGCTCATCGGTTGACGAGGGCATTAGCTGGACCTTTCTGCCGCCATCGTTTCGATAAGAGTTCTGATGCTTTCGGCGGTCCAGAATGTGCAACGACCATTCTTAATGGGTTTCGGGAATCTGCCTGATTTAACGCCGTTCCAGAAAGTCGACCTGCTGACCGGAATAAATAGCAACACCTGCTTCAGCCTTAGCAGACCATTCTCGAGTAAGTCTATGCGTTCAGCATTGCCTTTGATCATGACTGCACCTCCTGCTGGGCGGGTTCCTGAACTGGCAACGGTGTGCCATGTTTCCGGGCAGCCTCAAGAAAGGCGTCAATATCCACCTGTTTCCAGATGAAAGTGCGGGAACTGAGTTTTAACCCCGCAGGGGCCTTGCCTGTTTTAACCCAATTATTCCAGGTAGATCGTTTGATACCGAGGAGCTTTAAAATGTCCCTGGTTCTGAGAAAGACGGGTTGTTCAACCATAAAAATACCTCGCAGCAAAAAATCAGTCGGGCAAAAAAAGCCTGACTGTTGGCTTTTCGCTCGAGGTGTGGTAACCTTAACTTGCTACGGTTTTGTGGTTAATACACCTCAAATCGAAAAAAGCCCTTGTGAGTTCTAACCACAGGGGCTTTTTTAATTTGTCGTAATTTACAAATTAACGCTCTTGTGAACAACAAAAACTCACAAGAACAAAATACGCTGTTCGGGTTAAAAAGTCA
>SABV01000020.1 GCA_009928855.1 Erysipelotrichia bacterium
CCAATCAAGGTAGTTTCCATGGTGGCCCGGTCGATTGTCACACAGGCACCAATTTCGACGTTGTCTTCAATGACGACGTTACCGACTTGAGGCACTTTGACATGAACCCCGTTATCAAGGGTAAAACCAAAACCATCACTGCCAATCACGGCATTGGCGTGAACGATGCAGTTTTTACCCACAATACAATTCGCCAGGAGGCGAACGCCAGGGTGCAACAATGTATTTGCGCCAACACGACAATTTTTTCCAACATAAGCCTGTGAGCCTATATGCGCTCCTGATTCAATTACTGCCCCTGCTTCGACAACGGCCATAGGGCCGACAACGGCATCGGCCGCCACATCGGCATCTTCGTTGACAAAGGCTGTCGGATGGACAAAATAAGAGGGTTGTTCATCAGGATAAAAAAATTTCAGAGCCGCTACGAAACCCATGTATGAATTTTTCAGACGCAAAGATGGCAAAGAAAGCTCAGGTGCGTCTTCTGGCGCGATAACGGCAGAAGCATGAGTTGCCTTGATCGATTCAAGATGAGCCGCATAGTTTTTTGCGCCCGAAAGAAAAGTCAGTTCGCCGGCCTGGGCTTTGTTTATTGGCGCGATACCAGAAAGCACCAGGTCTTCATTGCCGACAACCCGGCCACCTGTTAACCTGGCCAGTTCTTTCAGGGTAATATTTTTTTGTTTTTTATGAGTCATGGCATAAAAATCGGGCGCCATCTCTGACGCCCGACAACGAACTTACTTAGAGCCTTTAGCCGCATTAAGAGCCTGAAGAACTTCTTCTGTCAGGTCTTTTACAACTTTCTCATCGCCCCAATAGAAAAAACGTTTTTCGAACACAGCCTTAATGCTGTGTTTCTGAGCGACCTGTTTGATCACCGCGTCAACTTTTTCATCAAGGGCCTTTGAAAGTGAGCCCATCTGCTTTTCTTCCATGTCATAAAGGGTCTTCTGGGACTCTTCAAAATACTTCTGCAAATCGCCGCTTTTCTGCGCCAACTGCTGGCGGAGATCTTTCAGCTTAGGCTCAAGAGCCTGGGCTTCTTTTTCTTTCTTCGCATCTCTGAGCTCCTGCATCTTTTTAGCAGTGCTTACATATTCGTCGTCGATCTTTTTTACCGATTCTTTACGTGATTCGAGTTCTTGCTGAAGCTTCGCTTTTTCACCCTCAAGAACTTTTTTGGTCTTCTGGGTTTCGGTATATTTGTTAAAAATCTGACCCGCATCAACTACACCAAAGTCAAAAGCACTGGCGATCATAGGGCTGGCAACCATGCCAGCGGCGAGACAAAGTCGTAAAAGCTGTTTTTTCATCTGGAAAAGTTCTCCTTATTTCTTTAACTCTTTATAGAGTCTTACACTGTTAGAATGACGAACCAAAGTTGATATAGGTAGTGCCATCTCCACGGTCGGTGGCTTTACCGTAATCAAGGGCTACCGGACCCAGAGGAGTCTGCAGCCTGATGCCCACTCCGTAACCCTGCTTCTGGTCATAGGAAAGTTTTTTGCGGTCATAATCTGTGCCCCAGGCACTGCCAAGATCATAAAAACCCACTACATCAAAGTTTTTAGCAAAATTCTGGCGCAACTCAAGATTGCTGTAAAAAACCTTTGTGCCCAGAAATTCGCGTTCTTCATAACCGCGCACGGTGCTGCTGCCGCCGATAGAAAACATATCGTAGATCGGAACAAAACCCTCGCCAATGGTGGTCTGGCCAAATGCGCCCTGAAAAGCAAAAACAGTTTTACGATTCTTGCTTATGGCAAAATAACGTCTTAAAGACAACAGATATTTCGTATACTGATTGCTGCCCTTCAGCAGACCACCAGTTGTTTCTATCCACAGGGTATCGTGCTGGCCGCCGGTTGGTCTAAAGCGGTTATCACGGGTATCTTTATCAAGAATAGCAGCGAGAGTCTGAATACGACCATTAACGATCCCGGCAGGAGAAGTAGCGGTCGAGTCGGTTGGTGTCAGCTTGATATCTTCGTCTCTGAAGCGGAAAGAAAGATCGACGTCTTTCTCAAGCCTTCTTCCGAGGGTGATTGCGCCACCTTTTCTACGCTCATCGTATTCTGTAAGAGTATCGCCGGATGAATAGAGGTTACGCGTATATTTTGTATTATACAAATCGACTCCGAAGCTTTGAGGTTTATCGTTAAGCCATGGATCGAAATAACCAAGTTCGTAAGTCTGAATTCCACCGAATTCAGTCTTCATATAAACACGCTTACCAATGCCCTGAAAGTTATTCTGAGAGAGGTTAACAAAACCAACCAGACCATTCAGCGACGAATACCCGGCGCCCACGCCTGCTCTGCCAGTTTTCTGCTCAACAACATGAATAACAAGAACAACTTCTTCGGGAGTTTTACCCGGCAGATGGTCACGACGAACTTCTTCAAAAAAGCCAAGATTGTAAAGCCTTTGAAGGTCGCGCACTATTTTTTTATTGTCGTAAATTTCGCCGGTTTTAACTGTAAGCTCACGGCGAACAACTTTTTCATTTGTCTTTTTCAGGCCTTCAATCTTGATTTCAGCAAGGACGCCCTCAGTGATCTCAATATTGATTTTGCTGCCCTGATCCTGAACAAAAGCATCTGAAACTTTTGAAAAAAGATATCCTTCTCGCCCAAGAGTTTCGTTGATGTTCTGAATATCCTGGGTCAGCAGTTTGCTGTTGAATACTGAACCAATCTTGCTTTCCATAGATGCTTTGAGAACATCCGAAGAAACTTTGGTGCAGCCCTTAACTTCAATCTCCCCGACGATAGCGTTCTCTTCTACCTTAAATACGACTTCTTTTCCCTGGTCGGCAGCTCTGATCTCAGCGCCGACATAAGAAAAATAGCCCATTTCGCCAAGTCTGGCGATGTCTTCCTGAACTGCCTGTGGCGCCAGCTGGTCTCCGACCTTCATGGCCAGATTGAGCAGAATCAGCTTTTCTTCGATAAGCCGATTACCTTCAACTTTGAAACCAACAACGACGTTGCTTTCGTAGGCAAAAGACTGAATGCTCGAGAAAACGAGTAAAAGAAGTGTCAAACACGTTATTGAACTGAAGGTGGATCTGTTCATAGGCTCCTTCTCGGAATAATCTATTCAAGGTATCGGCATAATACTTTGTTGGCTTGAGCTTGTCAAGAAAGCCTGCTGAAATCCGCCTAATACAGGCAAATTATTCAATTTTCCATAAATTTATCAGGCAACTTACTTGAATTAGTATGCTGTCACCGTATATCTTGTATAATATATTTTTCAGGTAAACCTCGACTAAAAATAATGGAGGCCAGGGTTGGCAAACTGTAATATCTGCAATAAAGAAATCCCAGAAGGTCATATCTGCCAGGACTGTGCAAGAATTCGACAATCCAACGCTCCGGCAACTCCACCGACCCCTAATCCACAGGGAAACACAAGCAGCGGTTTTTCGTTAAACAATCTTCTCAAGCCCGCTATGCCAGCTGCTGCTCCTGTCGCGCCGCCAAGGCCAGCACCGATGTATCCACCAGCCGCCAGAACTCCACTCCAGCCAGCACCAATTCCTGCTGCGCCAGTGAATCCACCCATTTTTCATGCCAGCACCGATGCCCCGCCTGCCCCTGAAACCGTTAATTCAGTTATAAAAGCGCCTGTTTCAGCGCCATCGCAGGAAAAAACAGCTGTAGCATCTACAGGAGACGAAGCCCGCGAGAAAATCACCAAAGAAGTCTACACTTCTCACGTGACGGGGTTTGGTGATGAAGACCTCGAAACATCTATTCTGTCAGGCATCATGAAAGATTCGTTTATTCTCGAAAACCTTAAAGGCAAAGGTCTGATTTCGGGCTTATTCTCGACACGTTACACTCGCACAATCTATCAGAGCATCCTCTCTCTGCGCGAAGAAACCCCAGACTTGTCGATACTCGACAAAATAGTAATTAAAAACAAAATCAAGCAGCTCAATCTATGGGACGCGACAGTACAGGCACATCTCGATAAGATCATAGTCGAGGCGCCCCCTACTCTTGATCAGGCTCTTCATTACCTGGAACTGATGAAAGATCAGGCTCTTAAAAGAAAGCTGAAAGAGGTCGCACAGAATATTTCAGGGTTTATCGAAAACCCCGGGCAAAACGACAACCTGAATCTGGAGACTTTTACCAACAAAGTAATACTAGACGTCAGAAACATTCAGAAGGCTCGCACCACCAAACGTATAAACCTGGTCAAAGAAGAAATGCACACCATTATCGGTGACATCGAAAACCGCGAACAAACCGGAGAAATCGAGATCATCGGTTATTCATTCGAGCCAATGCATTATTTGAACACTGCCATATCGGGGTTCAGAAAAGGGTTTATGTATGCTATTGCAGGTGCGCCGCGGCGTGGTAAAACAACTTTTACCCTCGAACTGGCAACCAGAGTGGCCACGCTCAACAAAATCCCGGTTTTATTTTTCACCTATGAGCAAACCAAAAAAAACCTCACTTATCGCCTTCTCGCCAAAGAAAGCCGCCTGAACCCCGACACTCTGCAGCGCAAAAAGATACGTTCAGACATGATAGTAGATGCCAAATTTATGGGTGGCTGGAAAAAAATGCAGGAATACATGGATTACTTCTACATAGTTGAAGCAACCAAAGAAGACACGGTCGACCGCATAAGGTCTTACGCCTATAATGCCATGCAAGATTTCAACACCGAAGACATAATGATCTTCGTCGATTACATACAAAAAATGCCACTTTCTCGAAATTACATGGATGAAAAATTCAAGGTCGAAGAAATTTCTACCGAACTTAAAGGCCTGTCGATAGAACTCAACAACCCGATAATGACAATCAGTTCTCTGTCAAAAGAAGGATGCATGATTGATGCCACACCAGATGCAGAACGCCCGACGATGTATCATTGCAAAGGGTCAGGCGATCTTGAATACGACCTTGACTGCGCCATGATTCAGGCAAAGGACTGGGGCGACACTCGAGAACTGCATCAGCAATTAGAGCACAAAGCAGAAGAACTGGGCAAAGATACAACACGCATTCCGAAGGTTGATGTTGTTAACCTGTATCTGGATAAAAACCGTGACGCTCCAGAAGGAATTTTTTCGACAATACAATATCTGTTTTTTATTGAAGACAATAAGTTCATAGAACTGGGCCCCAAGTTCGACGATGACCGTTTTCGCTTCAGCAAGATAGAAGAGCTGGTAGACAAGCTCATAGAGCAAAACTTTATCGTATTTTACGACAGGGCCAAAGACTCTGCCTACAACAAGGGTAGAGTCTCGATCAAGCTCAAAAATTTCTGATATTTAGCAAACAAGAGGAAAAAAATGCTATCGCAGTTGGACAAAACAAGATTTTTTAGCGCAGCGCTGGCACTGGCAGCTTTATTTTATATCTCACTGGTTCTCTCTGGTTGTTCTGCCGGGCAAAAAGGCCTAATGACCATTACACCCGAACAATACCTGGCTTCGGCGAAAGAACAGTTCGAAACCATTGACGAACGAAACTATGAAATCAGAGATCTCGACGAAATCATCAGAGTGCTTGAAAACGCCGAAAAAGACGCAAAAAAAGCAGAAACCATAGATCGCTCGCGCATGTATCTTTGCCTTCTGCAAACGCTTAAAGCAAGAAAACTTTATCAGAACAGTCTGATGAAAGGCGAATACGTAGCCAACCGCGCCGCACCCTTTTTTGTGGTTAACACAAAAGAAGTCAAAGAAACGCTGCGCATTGCAAAAAAATGGCTGCGAAGCTGTGACGCCAACTTTAAAACAACTGCCCTGCAGGCAGATCTCAATTACGTGAGAGGAATGTTCTACGCCCAAAAAATGCTCACACAGCATAGTCGCGAGAAAAAAGAGAGTCTCGACGCTGCTGTCGAACATTACAGAAAATGTCTCGGTCAGGCGCCTGACTACAAATCAGATTTCAGGCTTTTTACCCGCCAGCAGACGCCACGCGAAGTTCGCCTGAAAATGATCGAAGTATTGGCTTTGGGGGGGCAACAAGCGGATGCCTACGGTCTTCTTTCTGAATTCAGCTTCGCTGCCATTTCACCAGTCTCCGGTTCTACTGACATTCAAGATTTTGCATGGCATCACATGCATGGTTTCGTACTGGCAATGATGGGCAAATACGACGAAGCGGCCGGTGTTCTCGAAAAATTTAAAATAATCTCGCCTCAGGACTACCCACTTACCGATGAAGCCCTGTGGATTCTCGAAGGGGTATATGATCGACTCTCAGAAATTCGCAAAGACAAAAAGTTCTCAATGGAAGCAAGAATTGTAGCTGCTCTGCAAAAAAAGTTAAAAGGACCATATTCGAAAGAGAAGTATTCTACGGCAGCTCATTTGTTTCCGGCACAGTTGCCCGGAGACCTTAACTTTGCTGATGCGGTTATAAAATTTTACGAAGGCCGTTTTGATGAGGCATTAAGCATGCTCAGCCAGACAAAAGACCGTGGAATAATGAACAGCACGAATCGCCTGATGTCACGACTGCTCGAAATAGAAGCATCGCTTTATTCAAATAAAAAGATCACCGACGACATCCTCGAAGAACTGCTACAACTGGCCCTGAATACTTCTTTAAGCCCTCTACAAAAAGAACGGGCTGGCTATTTACTTGCCAGGTATGTAATGAACGAAGACCAAACCTTCGATACCACCAGAGTCAATCATGAGGGCCAAAGTTTCATAAAAAGCATTTCCCAAAAACCCTGGGCAATAAAACTCACTCATAAACGAGGCGAAGTGAAGAGGGCAACAAAAGCAATAAAAGACCGCTTACAACGAGAGGGAGAAAAAGAAGACGCCAGGCGCGAACCCGGTGCGTTAATTGCGGAAATTTACGCGAATCGCCCTGAAGACTGGGTCGTCAGCGCTAATCTTTACCTGATCGCGCTCCCAGAAATGAGCCTGCTGGGGCAAAGCCGAATCGTAGGCAGAGAAAACACAGAGGGCATCGGCTGGATATTCAAAGGCGGGCAGATTGACCAGATTAAGCGCAAAAACAAGTATCTGGCAATATTTGAGTATGACAATTCTGAGAGCGAAAAATCTATACAGGGAATAATTTTCTCATCCACTCAAAACAAATAACCAGATGGTTCTGACTATTGCGTTGCCTGAAGAAGCCAGTTAACTTTGCGCGGTGTGATAACCATAAAAAATGATTTAACTCGCGGGTCTTCGTCGGGCTTTTCCAATATAGATGCTTTGTCTGCCTCAGAGAGCTGGGCAAATTTTTCTGTGTAAAGAATTTTCATTGAAACCTTGAACCATACCTTTGAGTTTAGCGCCAGCTCAGACTCTACAAAAGCATTTGAATCGCGATAACTCGAATCGTAATCAAACGCAAGAATCTGCCCATCGTTGAAGAGAAACGGTCTCATAGAGGAAACGGGCGGGTCGGCATCATTGATGCCACCCTTTTTGCCACGGTATAACCGTCTGGTTTCAGTATTAAAATAGTATTGAGCCGTTTCTGTCGGTGAAAGAGGAATATTCAGGCGATCGTTAAAAACCTGTGGCTTATCATTGGCGTTTCGCAATTCGTTACGAATACCCGACATAATGATTCGCGTTGTCTGAAGAATATCGAGTTTGTTCTGAGAATGGGTAAAAGTTTTTCTGACAGAGCTAAGAATCTGATAAAGAGACACCGAAAGCAGCATAAACATGCCGAGCGCAAACATCAGCTCGACCATTGTCATACCGATTTTTCTTTTATTTTTAAACATAATCAGTAAAAATTATATCTTGAGTCGGTTAAAATCGAAACAAAAGTTAGAACCGGAACATCAGATGTAGCAGTCTTATGCTTTGATACCACAGTAATCTTGATTCTCAGCAAAAACATTGGCTTAGCATCAGGGGGCATTGGTGTTACCGGTTGCAATACCGGCTCAAAATGCAACTCAAAGCCATTATTATCAGCTGTTTTTTGCAATTCAAGAAATTCGTCATCTTTATGAAGTTTTTGAGCCTTGTCGTAACCGAGCGTTCTTGCCAGCTCAAGAGCAGAAGTGCCAAAAAGAGTAGCCATAGTGCGCGTATCTGCACGCACTATACGCTTTTGTCCTGAGCGCATCAATGAATATATGGGCAAAATCCCTGCCGAAATCATCACGATAACAATGAGAATTTCGACAAGAGAGAAAGCGCTGGACTTATTTTTTCTGCTATTCATAATCATTCTCTATCATATTTCCAGTCAAATTTGCCAACACCGCCCGTGACTATTTTAGCGACGTATTGTTTGTCCATGAGGGCAGGAAATCTATTTCTCCAGATTCCGTTGAGAGCATTATATACAATTATGTTTTCACCCGGTGTAGCAAAATGCTCGTCAAGGTTAAGAAACGGAGTAACTACAGTCCCTTTGATGGTAATCGGCTTGTCGCCCCTTACTATTATGGGTTCAGAAACAGAGATGAGGTTGGCTTCGACAAAACAGCGGCTTCCCTGTGCTGTTGTCGTGTCAATGACTATCTGGGGAGCAATAATAGTAAGCAGATCATTGCCGATCGACGAATGAATGGCGTTTTCATCTGTGCCGATGCCAAGAAGATCTCCGGCAATTACCACTTTTCCACCGCCCATCATCGGGCTCGAATAAATAATACCATGGCCTCTGAACTTGAGATTGCGAAGCCCCAGGGGTTCAGAATCGTTTAGAGCGAGAACTCCGTTGAGTTCAAGAGTCTGATTTATAACGCCGTTTCTGTATGCCTGAACATTGTTGATATACTTGTATTCGAAACGGTCATATGAAGTGCCACCTATGGCAACAGTGGTTCTGCCCCTGAAAAAATCTTCTGTGCTCCGCGGAATAAAGTAAAAATCCAATAGATATGCACTATCAGCCTCGGGCAAGGCGTGCCAAAGAGCGCCTTCATAAAATTCAAGCATGGGGTTGGTTGAAATAGCCGTTCCCATTCCTTCGGGGATATCACCGTATGGGTAGGGAAAGTTTTCGAGAGGGCCATTCATAAGGTCTTTGAGGGCACCTTCATATTTTCCGTGCTTACCGGCTGAACCGTCAAGACGATTCAAAAAGTTGGCAAGACCTTTGTTATAGAGCTCAACTCCTGAATCGCTCATAAAATTGGTGTAATTTTCCATTTTACGCAGACCATCAGGAAGTTTATCCCAGTTACGCTTCAGTTTTTGCACAAAAAGACGTTCAACACCGGCAAATTCAAACAAATCTGCAGCTTCGGTTGCATTTAATTTGGCTTTGAAATCATTGCCATGCATAGTAATCTGTGTTTTATCAACAAACGGCAATTCAAAAGGCTCACCATCTTTCGGATGAACCTGCACTCCCCTGAAATATTGCCGCATAGCCGGCCCGTAAACAAGAGTAGGCGAAAGTTTGGTAAAATCAGCGCGACTCATTGGCTCAAGTCGGTCGAGAGGCGGAGCAGAACCAAAGATATCAAGGCCGCTAAGATCTATAGGGGGCATCAATCTTGATTTCATCAATCTTTCAGTTGGATCAGAAGTCTGAGACACAAGCTTGCCAGTATGCGCCGCATAACTCTGAAAACAATTTATGAATGAGGGAGGCCCACTTGTACTTATTTCGGTAAGTTCTTTACCCGCGCCAATATTAAACAATCGAATCTTTATGTTATCCCAGCCGGTGCTAAAAAAACCTTCTTTAGTTTTTTCCTGGCCCTGGAGCTCCATGTATTTGTTAGCATAGTCTTTCATGTCAATCCATGGCACGTCAAAACGCAGAAAAAAGTTTTCCTGGGCATTCATCTGAGTGAATTTATCAACATTCGAGTTCAAATTATTGCCAAAAAGCAGTTTGGCACCGTTGGTAGAACGCACCCAGACCGCCGGCCCCGCTTTCAGTAAGCTGTCCTGGTGCTGGCCTAAATACACGCGACCAGGAGGAGTCCAGGCATTGTTACCAAATTGCGCAAGGGCTTTTTCCCATTCTGCAGGGTTTATTGTCGGATTAAAATCTTTTAAGATTGAGTTCCAGCCATTATCGAGCCTCAGTGTGCGTTTTTGTTCGATAGACGAAGCAAAGGTGTTAAAATGCGACCCCCCATAAACGCTAGCGTCTTTAACGAAAAGAGTAAAATAGTTAAACGGCGGAACAAAGGTTTTAACAACCCTGATAAGAAACTTCAGAGAAACATTTGCAATATGCCCTTTATAAGTAACCCTGGCTCGAACTTCCAGTTCGCCCTGTTTTTCTTTGTCGTCTTTTTTAAGCTTATAAAGAACCTGGTTACCATTTAAAGCTTCAACAGCATTGATATGCTGGAGTTTTATCGATGCATCAACAACAAAATCACTTGATTCAACAAGACCACGACCGAACTGAATACCATATATCTGCCTGGCCGTCTCACGGGTATAAGCGGTAAGCTTAGCTACCTGGGCAGCTTCGAGAGGAATATCTTTAGTCACATCAGTGTTATGCGCACGCAAAACCTTGTAAAGCTGATTACTGGGGTCGTCATGATTCAACGAGTTTTTGAGACGGGCCACAAATTCTTCTACAGCCGATTCGGCAAGGTTAAAAGCAACTTCAGACTCATAAGACATTGCTGAAGAGTAATCTTCGGACCCTGTGAAAAAGGTGATAGAAAAACCAAGAATAAAGAGCACCGTCATAGACGTGAGCGTCAACAGGAAAATTGAGCCACTTTTTCTATTCCACATAGCGGCCTTCTCCTTTGCCGATAGCAAGGTTAATTACTTCCTGGCTCATCATACCATCTTCGAAAGCATTCCGAAACCTCGGATCTTTTTGCAATTCTTCCATACTCTCAAGCATTTTACGCATTGCCCTTTTTCTTCGGCTGGATTTGCCCGATTTATGATAGATCATAGCCGACAGATACCAGCTTTGCATTTCGAGGTAAGGATCATTGCTTATTTCAAACTGAAGACGCTCTACCTCGCGCAAAGCACCGTCAAAATTATCTTTTCGAAACATTTCATAAGAATTTTCGAGTTTTTGATAAAGCACCTGTGTTTTTTTGTCTTGATCTCGAAGAGCCCTTTCGGTGTTGTCGGGGGTAAAAGAAACAATGTTGTCAGAGAGTGGTGCCTCAATAGCAGTTTTTGCGACTGTTTTTTCAAAAACCGGCGTCACCGAAACGGCCGGCTTTTTAGAGACGGTCTTGCGCGAGCAGCAACCATTCAACGTTGTTATAAACCCTATGGCAGCAAAAAACAAAATACAAGCGCGAAGTCTTTTATAATGATTCATCTTTTTCTGCATAATCACGAATTGTACGTAATTCTACTGGAGACACAAGATAAAGTCAATTATATGCGCCTTGACAAGCATATTTTTCCAAGCTAGAATTCACAACATGAAAAACACAAATATTATCTGCAAATCAGTTCTCTTTATTTTTATACTTACACTGCTGGTATCTCCTGAGCTGTTGGCAGGCGAAAAAAAGAAGGCCGATAAAGCCCTGTCGCCAACGTTTTTTGCGTTCGACGATGCCGAATATTACACGTCCCCCGACAAGCGCATCGGTGCAAAAATACTTGTAGACCCGACCAAAGTGGGTCCCTCTATAAGTTCAATGGTACATCTGACTTACCTGCCGGGAGCCCATATAGACAGCCACAGACATGTTTTTGTAACCGAAGTTGTCTACGTCCTCGAAGGCAACCTCACCCTCAGAATCGATGAAGAAATAAAGATTATGGGACCGAACAGCACTGCTTATATTCCGGCGAAATCTTTTCATGAGTATCTGAACGACTCAACTGATGTTGTCAAATTTTTACAATATTATTCACCCTCTGGCCCCGAAGAAGAATACCGCAACTGGACAAAACCAGTCGAAGAAGCTGCCGCAAAAACAGACGACAATCAAACCACCCCGCAGACAGACAAGCCTGCGCACGTCATTGCTCCGACAGCGCCA
Organism: Erysipelotrichia bacterium; assembly: GCA_009928855.1. Classification (GTDB taxonomy): domain Bacteria; phylum Muiribacteriota; class Ozemobacteria; order Ozemobacterales; family Ozemobacteraceae; genus Rifleibacterium. The sequence continues at coordinate 11,929 of SABV01000020.1, forward strand.
GTAGTGCCTGGCAGTCCGCAGGCTGTTATTGGCACGGTTACCGATAAGTCACAGCAGACCAATAAAGACGCCACTGAAACACAATCCACACCCAAACGAGGCAATTAGACAATGCCATCAGAGGTGCAGCGTTCTTACTACAGTGACGGTCTGCTTGAAGAAGTCGTTCAGGAAAACCGCAAAAAGCTCGAACTGGACCCCGAGAACCACATGCTCAGATGCAGTCTGGCCAACAGCCTGGTCAGGCTCGGGCTTTTTGACGAGGCGATAACCCATTATCAGCACTGCATCAAAATAGCTCCGTCAAGCGAGTATCAGAATAACCTCGGTAAGGCTCTGTTAAACGCGGGCAGATACCACGAAGCCATAGATATATTCGCACTGGTTATTGAAGCGCAACACTGGCCAGACGCTTTTTTTCACCAGGCACTTGCCTACAGAAGCATAGGCATGCTCGAAAAAGCCTGCGAACAGCTTTCGGCAGCCTTACAGATAAACCCCAAATACAGAGAGGCTCTCAACGAGAGAGCACACATTCTTGAATCTCTTGATCGCAAAGACGAGGCATTGACCGATTATAAAAAGGTGATCGCCCTGTTTTTTGGCGAGTATCAGGCGCACGAAGCCGAAGATTACAACTATGAAACAGCTGTTCTACTCGACAACCAGGACCTCGTAGAAGAACTGATAAGGCAGTTGCGCAAACATATCCAGAAATTTCCAGGATATGCTGACGGATATTACAAACTTGGGCAGGCTCTTGACGCTAAAGGGCTTAAAAACGAAGCAATGCTGGCCTTCAGAAAAGCACTCGAGATAAACCCCAGTTATGAAATTGCCAGAAAATGTTTCTGGAAAAGATAAAAAATGTCTTTAAAATCAGGAAACCAGCAAAGAAAAAGACTCGGTGACATTCTGGTCGAAGCCGGCCTTATCGACGGCGAACAGCTGCAAGAAGCTCTTTCAAAACAGAAAACTCTTGGCAAGCGCCTTGGCAGAGTTCTTGTTGAAACGGGAATGACTAACGAAGACAGTATCGCAACAACGCTTGCTGCGCAAATGAATATTCCCTACCTGAATCTCAACGAGATGACCGTTCCGCCCGAAGTTTTAACGACAATTCCCGATGGCATTGTCCGCAGTCACAATCTGATTCCGGTAAGACTTGAGGGAAACCGCCTGCAAATAAGCATGGTAGATCCTCTCGATGTATTTATAATTGACGAAATAAATCATCAAACCGGCTACGAACTTGAGATAGCCATAAGCCCTGAATCACAGATAGAAGCGGCCATAAGACATTATTACGGCACCGGCGACAGCCTGCAGACCGCTGTTAATAATATAACGGCAGAGCGAAGCGCCGAAGTGACTCTCGACGAAAGTTTTTTTACGACTTTCGACATTGGCGACGAAGAACAAAGCGTTCCAATCATCAATCTCGTCAACACGATTATCCAGCAGGCCATAAATGACCGTGCCAGCGATATCCACATCGAACCTGACGAAGAAATAATAAGAGTCAGATACAGAATTGACGGCATACTTAACGAGCTGATGAAGGCGCCAAAAACGATTCAAAGCGAATTATTGTCGCGCCTTAAAATCATGGCACAAATGGATATCTCAGAAAAACGCCTGCCTCAAGATGGCCGAATCAAGGTAAAGGTGCAGAATAAAAGCATCGACCTTCGCGTTTCATCGCTTCCTACGGTGTTTGGCGAAAAGATCGTAATTCGTATTCTCGATAAAAGCAGAATGCAGCTCTCACTCGATCAGGTCGGGTTCGACGAAGAATTGCTCACCCTTTTCAAAAGCCTCTCTTCTTCCCCTAATGGCATTTTTCTCATGACCGGCCCAACCGGCTCAGGAAAAACTTCGACCCTTTATGCAGCCATAAACTTTATCAGAAACAGTCAAATAAACATAACTACCGTCGAAGACCCTGTTGAATATTTGATACCCAGTATCAATCAGGTGCAGGTGCGCCCCGAAATAGGGCTGACTTTTGCCAGAACCCTGCGTTCAATACTTCGTCAAGATCCGAACGTCATTCTGATCGGTGAAATAAGAGACTTTGAAACGGCCCAGATAGCCATAGAATCAGCGCTGACCGGTCATCTTGTATTTTCTACGCTTCACACCAATGATGCGGCGTCAGCCGTGACCCGTCTGATAGAAATGGGCGTAGAGCCATATCTGGTGGCATCTGCCATAATTGGAGTCGGTGGTCAGAGACTTGTGCGAAAAATATGCCCGTCATGCAGAACTCCTGTTACACCAGAAAAAGAAACCGTCGGGATGCTTCAAGAAGTCGGACATGCTGATGCTCAGCTTTTCGCAGGCAAAGGCTGCCTTACCTGCCGACGCACCGGCTATGCCGGCCGAACAGCGATTCATGAAATCATGACAATTAACGATGAAATTCATTCTCTGATTCTCAAATCAGTCTCGGCCAGAGACATCAGGCAAGCATCTATACGCGCCGGAATGCGCACCATGCGCATGGATGGAATAACTAAAGCAATCAGAGGGATAACCACAATAGACGAAGTGCTTCGGCTTACTCGTGGCGAAGAGGTCAGACACGCAATAGCCAATAACGACCCGGGTTCTGAAGAGTGAACAGAAGATTTGCCTATAAAGCCCTCGACCTGAAAGGGAAGCCAATGGACGGCTTCATGGAAGCGGCCACCGCAGAAGAAGTTGGAGCCTGGCTTGCTGACCGCAATTACTTCATTCTGGATATCTCAGAAACGCCAATGCAGGCACTGATAGCATCAAACAGGCAGAGTGTCAGTATTTCTGCGCACGCGATGAACTTTTTTTTGCTGCAGCTTTCGAGCCTTATCAATGCGGGCTGTCCTCTTATAATGAGTCTGCATGCATTGCACCGACAATTGCCATCATGTCCGCTCAAATACCTGTTAAAAGATCTGCGCGAAAAAATAGAATCGGGAAAATCTTTTTCTGAAGCCCTGAAGAGCCATCGCAGCGTTTTTTCGAACCTGTTCATAACTATGGTTGAAGTTGGGGAAATTGGCGGCATACTTGGTGAAGTTCTCGAAAGATATGCATACATACACGATGCCATGTATCGTATCCGCTCAAAGATTTTCAAGTCAATGATTTATCCGGCTCTTCTGCTTGTTAACACAATTGTCGTGGCATGGGCCCTGCTGGTATACGTTTTTCCGGTTTTTATAGAAAAAATACAGGCACACGGGCAAAGTCTGCCACTGCCAACGCAAGTGGTTCTCTCGGCTTCAAATATTTTATCGGGCAATTCACTGCTGATTTTTTTGACAATAGTCGTCGCCGCTATCGGTCTGACCTTGTTCAGGCGCACTGAGCGCGGCGCGCGTCAACTTGCATGGGCAAGCATCAAACTGCCGCTGCTTGGGCCGGTGTTGCAGCAAATGGAAATGTCTCTTTTTGCACGCATACTTGGCACATTGCTTAAATGCGGGGTTCCGATACTGACGTCTCTTCAGGCTGTAGAAAAAGCTCTAAACAACGTAGTTTACAAAGAAGCGATAGGAAGCGTACGCGAAGCAGTAAGCCGAGGCGAATCGCTTTCTCAATCAATCGGGCGCTACCGCGGGCTTTTTCCCGAAAGTATAATATTGATGACCGATGTCGGCGAACGTGGGGGCAACACAGGAGAAATGCTTGAAAAGGCGGGCATTATTTACGAACGGGATCTCGAAATGACCATTGAAACTGCTGTTTCACTTATTCAACCGGCGCTGGTCATTTTTCTGGCGATATTTGTCGTTACCCTGGCTCTGGCGATGTATCTTCCATTGTTTGACATAATCAAGACGGTGCGATAAAGTAACAATACTGCGTATGGTGTGTCGCAAAAATTTCGTGGAGGCTCTATGCGAAAAAAAGGTTTTTCACTTGTAGAATTATTGATTGTTGTCCTGGTAATCGGCATTCTGGTTGCCATTGCCATTCCGCGCTACCAGAGTATTGCCTCCATAGCCCGCGCCAAGTCGTGTCTGTCTAACCAGAAGGGCATCGAAAGCCTTATCTCCCTATGGGAAGCCAAAAACTTTGAGCTTGATACAGGCAAAAATCGATGGGCCTGGGTTGACCGATCAGGCAATCTGCGCTGGAAATACTCTAATGCTCTTCTGCAGCTTAATGATATTGCCAAAGACACTAAACTGTTCATCTGCCCGGAAGCTTCGAACCGTTGGGGCTACACCTGGAACGGCTCCAGTTACCGTTTTTACAATACCGACAATACCGGTCTGTGGATAATCGGCTCAGACGGCAAAATGGGCGGCCGAGGCGTGGTATGTGCGCTCAGACTCGGCACACGATGGATCGGGATGAACGGCCAGATGGGTGCGGATGGCTCGAAAGACAGCGCCCACCATTACTGGTAAATCTGATGCTGGCGGGCACAAGATTCTATGCCACAGCCACGGATTCTGCAACGGTTTCAGTAGGTTTTCTCCACGAACGCAGTCTGCATAAAATAACCGAAACCTCTGCCCGCGGCTTCTCTTTGATCGAACTTCTTATAGTTGTTCTGCTGATTGGAATCATATGTGCCGGTGGCGTTTCGATTTACGCCGGGGTTACTACCGACTCACAGATCAGAGCCAGAACAGATGAGCTGAGAAGCTTCTTTTATGCCTGCAAACACCGTGCCAGCATGCGAAAAACGCCAGTCACAATCCAATTTCAAAATCAGACCCTTTTTATTGAGCAATCCAGCTCGCTAAAGCTTCAAATACCCGAATTAGATGAAAAAACCGCCATACAAATGCTGACAGGTCTTCGTGTCGACCCGCAAGGATTTTTTACCATGAATTCGCAAAGAATCAACACTTTAACGCTGCCGCTGACCCTCCCCGGCAACCGCCCACACAAAATCACCCTGGAGTTTTAACCCGAGCATCATGCAGAACCCCAAAACCAGAACAAAGTCGATTAAAACAGGATTTTCACTCATAGAAATCCTGATATCTCTTCTGGTCATTTCGGGAGCTCTTACCACCATGTTTGCCGGTTTCGACACCTCTTCAAAACTTGCCATGCACGCAGAATTTGAAACAGAGGCCGCTTTTATAGCCGAAAGAGAGCTTGAAATCGTTAAAGCCGAGCTGTTATGCGGCAAAATCCTGCCTCGCCCGGCAGGAATGCGCAATCGTTTCAGATTAAAACCAGGCTGGAAAGCTACAATAATTATGGCGGCCGCTGACAAAACCGGCACAATCAGAATTTTAAGCTCTGTCAGAAAAGGCGACCGCCTCTTTCAGCTTGAGTCTTTTCTTTTTCTTCCAGAACCGGGAGGCAAAGGATGAGCTTAAACAAAGGCTTCTCACTACTCGAAGTTTCAATAGTCATTTTTATCACGGGCATGACCATTACGGCTCTGCTACAAATGTTCGATTGGAGTCATGACCGTTATCGTGAAATAAATCTGGGCTGGCAGGAACGATCGAGCCTGGCAGAAATACGCATCTGGCTGCGGGACCGAATTTTATTTGACGAAACAGCCAACATTGACGTTAAAGAGCTTAAAAAAGCGGTTAAAATGCCTGAAGGGCTTTTGATACAAGACGTCAAACTTTCTCAATATGGCGATTACACGTATCTGGTAAAGCTGATTTTTTTTGAAGATCGCAATCGAAACGGAAAAGCCGACAAAAGTGAGCAAAGCGACCGTATTTTCTGTTTCAGACGGAGGTCAGCATGAATCGTCGAGGATTCAGTCTTTATCTGACATTTCTGGTAACAACTGTCGTATTTATATTGGTATCAGGAAGCCAGGAAATCAGTCGCATTGTTCTGGATACGGCAAAATCAGAAGCAAGCGAAACAATCGCGTTTCATGCTGCCGACGGAGGACTGGAGCGAGGTTTGGCGCAGCTCAGGCAGTCATTTGCACCGTTTTTAATAAACTACAAATCGCCACTTGGACCATACCGCCACATAATCACCCGGGTTGAAGCCAAAACACACGGGCAATTTATCGATCTTAGAGCAACGTCTGACCTTTACGAAGGCAACCGGCTTATATCGACAAGAACATTGGCACGAATAGAAATACGCAATCAGACTGGGCGCTCTGGAAGCGGAAAGTTTGTGGAGGGCACGTGAAACAAAAAACTCAAAATGGGCTGTATGTAGCATTTGACATCGGAACTGTTTCGATAAAAGCTGCTGTAATAGAGATTACTGATACGGCCAGGCGTCTTGCTGCAATTGAAGAAGAATCCATCAAGCCTCTTTCGGCTTTTCCCGGTGAAGAAGAACACAGCCTACAGATTGTCGAAGCACTTAAAAACCTGGCGGCACGACTGCCTCTGGTAGCAAGCCGCCACACATCGGTTCTGTTTTCTCATCGTGAATTACAGGTAAAAATTATTGAGCTTCCAAACCAGATACAGAGCGACCAGTTAGAAAAAGTCATCAACTGGGAAGCCAAAAAACTTTTATCGCCCATCTTCAGAGAAGAACCATACACTTTTTCTTATAAAGTCATACGAACAACGCCATTCAGCATAGCGCTGGCAGTAATACCACAAAGGCTTCTCGAAAAGCAGCTAGAGCTTTTTGAAGCAGCCCGAATCAACCTTAACGGCGCCTATTGCGATGTTTTTGCCGGTCAGGCCCTAAAAGATATAGTTGATATTTCAGGGTTTCCGGCTCTTTCTATTGTCAATTTCGGTCATAGCGGCACGCACCTGCAGATTTTCTCTGCAGGAGAACTCAAATTTTACCGATTTATTCCTTCTGGAATGGGCGAAATGTCGACTCCGCCCAAAGACAACGAACTCGAAATGTATGCGCAGAAAATCAGGTTCAGCTTTGATTATTTCAGAGCTGTCAGCAAATTGACCCAGATAGACAACCTTTATTTAATGGGCGGTGGTGCGGCTCACCCTTCCGTTCTTCCTTTTACCAGAAATTATTTTAATCCTACCAGAATCAATATAGTTGATATATCAGCAGGCGTAGATATCAGTCCTGTGCTGCCAGAGCTCACGACGAATACGCCGCCCGAAGAGAGGCAACGCAGGCTTATGCCATTTATTCCGGCTGCCGGCGCAAGTCTGGCGGCTCTATCAGACATCGCCGGCTCCATGAACCTCGCAGGCAGACTGCAAAATAAAATAAGAGAAAAGCAGCTTGAGAGACTCTCCCGGTCACTTCCTGTCTGGTGTGGTATTGCCGGTTTGCTTCTGGCAGTCGTAATACTTCTGTCAATGAAAAACGATTTAAACGCCGACATGGCGGCAATAAACAAACAAAGTGATATTACACGCATCAATATTGATGCGGCCAACATTAAACTCGCTCGTACCAGATCAACCTCCGAAAGAAGAACAAAACTTTCACCGCCGGCAGAAAAAGCGCTGGCACCTGTTTTAAACGCGAACATAACTCCGGCAGAGGCTCTATTTTTCATTTCTACCCATAAACCAACCGGAATGACCATTGATGAAATACTGGTAAGAACTCCCAGCGAAGCCGAATCTATAACTATGAACGATGAGAGCGCAGAAACCTCAGACCCTGGTCAAGCAACACCGGGAGAAGCCCAGCAAACACCATTCAGTACGAAGCTGGTATCTGCTGATGCCTCGGCGCAGGAATACCACGATGAACTCAGCGGCAAAATTCTTATAATCACAGGGCTTGCAGAAAACAACGAACAACTCAGCAGCTTAATTGAAGGTCTGAGCGCCAAAAAAGCGATCGTTCGTTTCAAAACCATTATCAGTCGAAAATCCGGCGCAAACGGCATTAAGTTTCTGTTAAAAGGAGAAATGCCATGAATCGCATACAGACAAACCTGCTTTCAGCGCTGGTGGTCATCATCGTGGCCTTCTTTCTCGGTCGGCTGATGTTTCTTTCAAACATCAGCAAAGAGATAGAACAAGCGAAAAACCGCCTGCAGACAAGCCAACAGCAACTATCACTGCTGACGGCACAACTCGAAAAAAGCAAATCCGACAAAAAAACCACAACTGATTCGCCCAGAAACCAAAAGTTACTTAAACCGGGTCAGGAATCTTCATTATTACGCCTGATCAGCGAAGTTTCAGAAAAATCATTCAAAATAAATTCATTCGAGCTTCTTGGGGCATTTATGTTTAAACCCGCAGAGGTCGAAAATATGGAGCAAAATTCCCAATCGTTCAAAGCATTAGAAGAACTCCCACAACTTGATGAACAGGGAATGCCGGTTGGACTTTCGGATGAAACCGATGAAGAATGGCCGGGAGTTGAAATTATACCCGTAAAAGTGACTTTTGCCTCTACGTATCGAACACTTGGCAAATTCTTAAGTGAAGCCAAAAAGCAGCTACCGCTGCATGCGATCAGATCAATGGACATATTGATGAAAACAGGAGGAATAGTCAGAGGCACACTGGTTATGACTTTTCCCGTGTCTGAGCGGCACAAATAACAGCCCGATAGCAGGCCTTAGGAGATTCAGATGCAAACTGGAAATGAAACATGGAAATGGGGAGTCGTATGTATACTGCTGGCAGTCTTTCTGATTGTCGCCAATCACGCATATAAGAATATAACCAGTCAGGAAACCTTCGCCCCGCCTGACGATTATTTGCAGGGAGACTCATGGGATATTGAGCATCAGAGCGGCCCTGGAGCAGGCCAGGCAATGGAGATGCCGTCTGAATCGGAACACGAAAATACGGGCGAAAGCGCAACAGAAGAACCCAAAGAAGAGCCCGAAGAACAACCGGCAACGCAGGACGAAATAGACTGGAACAAGGTTAAAGACCCTTCAGAGGGGTAAACAAAATGCTGCAATTTTCTCGTAAAACGGTTTTATTGCTGATATTGCTCATAGCCGCAGCCCCTGCTATCGGCAAAGAGCCTGATTCTGCGTTACGAGAAGCCGAAAGACTCTATCAGAGTGGGCGTTATGAAGAAGCCTCAAAAAAAGCGCTTGAGATTCATAAATTTTTCCCTGACGATTTTCAAACTCTTCTGGTTCTTGGCATGAGCACTTTTAATGCAAAAGATTATCTCAAAGCATCAGACTGGTTCAGGCTTGCGCAAAAACAGTCGCCCAGGCACCCGATAGTAACCAGATACATCGAATTGTTACGAGAAATCGAATATAGAACAGCTCCTTTTCACAGCGACCCTGTAGCAAAAGCGTCTGAGAGTCCTTATGAAACAGCCCGTTTTTACAGAAAAAGTTTCTTTGGCCCCGGATTCACATGGGTTTCGCGACCGGATGACACGGCCACGCCAAGTCACATAGCCCCGCTGGCATTGCCAACTCCTTACCCACCGATAGAAATAGCATCAGCGGAAACATTTGCAGAAATGGCCGAAAAAGCATTTAAAGAGGGGGCCTATCACAAGGCCTATCTTTTTTTCTCACAGCTTACTGCGGTTTTGCCGGCAAACAAGCATTATCTAATCGGCAAAGCAGAGTCTGCGTTTCACATGAAACGTTACCGTCAGGTGATAGAAATTCTTGGGCCAATGATGTCTGCTACTGGCGGAGATGGCTTTTCAGAAGAAGATAAAAAAAAGGCAGAAAAAATTCTTGGCATGTCACGCCAACTGTTTTTTTCAAGCGGCAGATAAGCGGTAATTATTCCCAGGTGTAGTCACGTATAACTTTTTTCTTCTGGTTCAAAATGACAATTTCTACTCTTCTGTTAATTTCACGGGTTTCAGGAGTTATATTTTTTTCTCGGGGACGATTATCGGCGTAGCCCTGAGCAGAGAAGCGCCCTGGGTCCAAATTCATTTTTTCGACAAAAAATCTGAGCACTGTACAAGCTCTTGCGGCTGAGAGTTCCCAGTTAGAGGGGTAAGCAGTGCTTTTCGCCGGCAGATCGTCTGTGTGCCCGTCAATTCTAATATAGTTTTCAATTGTACCGATAATTGGCACAAGAGCCGTCAAAACTTCTTCGGCACTGGCCTTCATCTCGGCGCGGCCGCTTTCGAAAAGAACGTTGGCAGGGATCTGTATTTTAACAACCTGATCGTCAGACATGACCTGCATACGGTCTCCGAGCGGCACTCTTGCCAGCTTGCGCTTGATATTTTTGGTAATAAGAGGAATATCGCTTTTGCGCGATGAAGGCGAGGTTAAAATTCCTTTATTACCGGGCGTCAGCCACTGATGAGCACCTTGCGATGCATTAATAGTAAAAACCGCATGAAATTTCTCATCACGCGCATCGCTGTCTTTAAGTTTCTTTGTTGAATCGAGAGACGAAAAAGCGAACAGCATAACGAAGAAGCAAAGCATGTTGGTCATCAGATCGCTGAAAGAAACGAACCACAGCGGCGCCGATACTTCTTCTGATTTGTGTGGCTTAGGCACCTCGTTCGAGCTCCTCGGCAAGGTGAGTTTCGGTAAAGGTCAACCTTGTTCTTTCAGACATGAAAGCCAACAAGCGTTCCTGAATAATTCTGGGATGCACGCCAGCGGCGATAAATAAACAACCACGCGCGATAATTTCGCCATAAAGCTGTTCAACCTTGCTGCGTTCCTCGATTTTTTTACCGAACGGAATAGCAAGAAGGTTTGCAGCAACAGCACCGTAAAAGGTTGTAATAAGCGCAACCGCCATGTTAGGACCGATCGAAGCGGGGTCTTCAAGATTGCCCAGAAGACCAACGAGACCGATGATCGTCCCGATCATGCCGAATGCCGGCAAAACAGACGCAAGAAAATCCACTGCGGCCTTGGTATCAACATGGCGATTGGCACGCGAATCAAGCTCAGTATCGAGAATATCTTCGATAATTTTCACATCAACGCCGTCGATTACCAGTTGCAGACCGCGCGCCATGAATTTATCTTCAAGCTCTGAAACTCGCGAATCAAGGGCAAGAATGCCCTCTTTTCGCGCAACTTCAGCAACCATAAGAATACTGCTGATCAGCTTCATGTAGTTGAATTCTTTTGGAGAAATGTAACATGAACGAATCATGCCAAATGCAGCTTTTACTGTTTCGGCCTTGTAGGCAATAAACATGGCGGCAGTGCCACCACCAAAAACAATCATAATCGAGGGAATATCAATGAAAGCTCTGAGGTTACCGGCCAGCTTGATCCCCAAAACAATGAAAGCGCCCCCAACTAGTGTTCCGAGCAGAGTACTGTTATCCAAAAGAAGGTTCTCCTACATGGTGCATGACAAATTTCTACAAAGCTGCGATACGAAAAACGGATTACCCCACCAGATCAAGCTTGAATACAAGTTCTGAGATGCCCTTTTTATTTTTGGTGACTTCTTCAACAGAAATGGTGAATTTGTAAGGTGCAACCTCAGCGATACCAAGAATATGCCCCTTTTTAGCTTTTGCAGCATCAATGGCAACTTTGGGAGTTTTAAGACTGCGAACTTTTTTGTTATTTTCCATCACGTCGATTTCGAAGCTGATACCTTTGATATAACCTTCGTCATCATTGATAACTTTCCAGTCTTCGTCATATTTAAGCGAAAACCAGTAGTTGTTATCACCCATAGTAAGAGGAGTCTGTTTGAGCAATTCTTCAGTAAGCGGGTGAGGAGCGTAATTAAGCAATCTTACAAGAGTAAAAAGGTTTTTAGGATTTGCTTTTACAGCCGGTGCCTGAGCGGATTTAGCCTGAACAGCTTTAGAAGCTTGAACAACCTTAGAGGCCTTGGCAGTTTTTGCGACCCTGGCAGATTTTTTTCTGGCAACTGTTGCAGGTGCTGCTGTGGGCGCTTTTTCAAGAACAGTCTCTTGCTGCACCTGCTCTGTCGGAGCAAAAGCCTTGATAGAAGTTACCATTTTTTTGGAAGCAGCTGGTCTTAATTCTTTAGGCGGAGCTACCAATATAACCCTGTTGTCGGCGTAGCTCTTGCTTTGAGATGGCGCAACTGCCACGCCATTTTTACCATACTGAACAACCTGCAAGTTAGACACAGAGCCAGTGCCAGCAAAAGTTGACGAAACAAACACGGTTCCGCCAATCACAAACACACCCGCCATCATCATACCCAGCCTGAGTTTCTTCATTACTTTCTCCTCTTGTGCTTAATACCGACGCTCAGTTATTACGTGCTCCACCATTGATCCAGTTGGTTATAAGGCCCTGGTCAGAGGTGGAAAGAGATGCTCTATCTTTGGGCATACGCGGAGTTTCAGTGCCCTTGATTCTTTTTACCAGTTTGCTTGTCTGCGCATCGTAAGGCAAAACTACCGCCCCATATTTTGAACCGCGCATCAGATTGCTGTAGCTGTTGAGTCTGAGACTTGCAGCCGCTGAACTGTCGTTATGACAGCCAACGATAGCGCAATTAACGCTGAAAATCGGCAAAATATTGCGAGAGAAGCTTCCACCCATCGAAACAAGCACAATATGGGTAGTTGCAGAAAGACCACTGTCAACGCTCACGGTCAATGAGTTCGAATTAAAATCGGCAGCATGAGCCGTAACCGTGTAAACACCCGGTTCAACATCCGCAAGCGTAAAAGAACCATTGATATCGGTCATTACCGACACAGTAGTGGGCGATGTCACAACAGTTGCACCAGCAACACCGATACCTGTTTGTGAGTCGACAACTGTGCCGACAATTGTTCCTCTAAGGCTGCTTTTCGTTCCGCAGCCCACCGCTGTCAATAGCGACAGACTCAAAACCAGCGCCAGCAAAATCTGAAATTTTTTCACCATTACCCCGCTCCTTCCTGAGCTATTATTCCTGCGAACATCATCGGCAAAAGTCCTGTCAAAGTTGACAGAACTCTACAAAATTCGACAAAAAAAATAAAACAACCGGGCATCACATGATATAATCGTCAGATGATTAGCAGTTCGTTACACCTGAAACGACAAAACAACCAACGCCAGGGAACCAACCTTCTGGAGCTCCTGCTGGCTTTGTCTATTCTTTCGGCGGCGCTGTATCCGATAGTTTATATCTTTAAACTGGCCGCACCGCCAAAACAGAAAACGCAGACCGAATACCTCGCCACACTGCTTGCGCACCACGTCATCGAAACAATTGTGGCAAAACACGCGTCGAATCCGTCTTTTTTACCAACCATGGAAGAAGGGGCGCCGCTGGTGCAATCTTCAGGTTCAGTAGAACCGGTATGCGAATATTTCCGCTTCATTTCTGAATCAGGCGGCGATATAATCGAAGAGGACGCCTCCGAAATGTTCTGGTCGCT
>SABV01000266.1 GCA_009928855.1 Erysipelotrichia bacterium
TACGGTTCGATCCCGTTCAGCTCCACCGAGTAGAAGAACCCGCTTATATAGCGGGTTTTTTTATTGCCTGTTTTTGTGTCAAAAAGTTATGCTTGATTCTGACATTGCAGAGTCTTGCCAGGTTGAGACCAAGGTTTTGAACCAGTCGGTAAAGCGAAATTGCGAAAGGCTCCCTGCCGGTTTTATGTTTGAGCCTGCAACAGAAAGGGAAAAGGTTTTGAAGTCACAAATTGTGACATCAAAAAATACTTAGCAGCCTCTACAGATCTGACTTCATACCAACATCAGCCGGTTTTTCGGGAATATATGCCGAAGGATCTCCAGGCAGGCAAAAATTAAGAATAATGGCAGCCAGGCCGCCGGCTATGATGCCAGAACTCAATATGCCATGTGACCACACAGGAAGAGCCTTGACTATAGCAGGCTCAAAACTTACCCCAAGTCCAAAAGCAAGAGAAACTGCCATGATCAGGCTTCCACGACGGTCGATCAGCTGCGATGATATAATTCTGATTCCAGAAGCGGCGACGGTTCCGAACATCAGAAAAGTAGCCCCACCCAGAACCGGCGCCGGCATTGAAGCGGCAATGGTAGCCACAAAGGGCAGCAGACCTAATATAGACAGTATTGCGGCCACGTAATAACCGACATGCCTGCTGGCTACGCCGGTAAGCTGAATAATGCCGTTGTTCTGACTGAAAGTGGTATTAGGAAAAGTATTAAATAAAGCTGCCAGCAATGAATTAAAGCCATCACCAAGCACACCACCGGAAATTCGCTGCATGTATATATCGCCATCAATCGGTTCTCCAGATACCAGAGATGTTGCGGTGATATCGCCAATCGTTTCAACCAGCGTGACCAGGTAAAGCAGTGATATACCGACAAAAGCCGACAAATCGAAGGCAAAACCATATTTAAACGGAAAAGGAATTGCGATTGCAGGCGCTGTTCCAATGGTTGATAGATCAATTTTCCCCATAAAAAAAGCAACAATATACCCTGCCAGCAGCCCTGAAAAAATCGAACTCATACGAACCCAACGGTTGCCAGAGCTGTTCAAAATAAGAATTGAAACAACAACAATCATGGCAATGAAAAGATTTTCCCTTATGATTGACGCTGACGTTGTGCCAGCCGAAAAAGCATTAATAATCTCCTGACCGCCGGCGCAGCTTTTCATGGCAGAAGCAATCAGGGTAGTGCCTATCAAAGTGACGACAATGCCACTCACAAGAGGCGAAATAAGCACACGCAGAGGTTTAATAAATCTGCTGCATATCATCTCGATAAACGAACCCACGAAACAAAGTCCGAAAAGCAGAGGTAGAGCGCTTTCAGGCGTATTTCCGGCAGCGATATGCGATTTCCCGGCAGCGATAAGCACACCAATAAAAGCAAAGCTTGTTCCCTGAATACTTAAAAGCCCTGAACCAACAGGACCAAAACGTCGCACCTGAATAAAAGTTGCAATACCAGAAACCAGAAGAGACATACTGACAATGTAACCGGTATCCTGAAAGTTTATGCCAAGCACGCTACAAATAATAAGGGCTGGCGTCATTATCGAAACCACAATTGCCAGCAAATGCTGTAACGCCGCAAAAAGGGCCTCTAGAAAAGGAGGGCGATCGTTGAGAGCATAAATAAGAGAAGATCTGGCGGCGTTATCATTCATTTTGTTACCTTCAGAGCCCGGCCTGAACTTTTAAGGATGTTTCCAAGTTTGTTCTGGTAGGGATAATCATCAAGACCCGTTGTTCGAGGGTATCGCTGGGCGTCAAGATCAATAACGGAGCCCTTTGAGATCTGCCACTGGTCAATATCGAGTTCAAAGCTGGTATTTGAAGCAATATTATCAACAACGCGCCAGTAATTTGCTGAGCTGACTCCCCACATACCGGCGACTGAGGTTGGATCTTTGATATTTTCGTTTCTGAGAAATCCTTCCCGGGAAAGATCTTCTATGGCTGTCTCAACCTCCTGCGGGGTAGCGGCGGCAGACAAATCACCCGGGGCTCCTCCCACAGAAACCGTCTTTAAATCGAAAGCCTCCCGGATCTGGCTCAACTCTGCCTGCAAAACTGTTTCGGTAGATCTTTTTAACGCCAAATCTTCATCTGGCAACATTTGCAAAGCAACAATGCCGGCTGCAACAAAAATTACCAGAAGAGTCAGCATCATCGCACCTCGTCTGCCAATAACTGTTATTTGTTTCATAAACAAGTTCAACTCCAATATTTGCCGGACTCTCGCCTTGAGTATATCATAAAACCAGAAAACACTGTTTTTAGAAAATCAGACGACAGAATATGTGATACAATACTCACCTGAGTATTAAGGGAAAGGAACAGAGGATGTTAGCAGATAAAACCAGCTTTTTTGCGGGCAATTATACGTTTATACACAGCAAAAAAACAATACCCGTCACTTTTGGATACGAAACTTACGGTAAGCTCAACGCGGCAAAAGACAACGCAATTCTGGTATGCCATTATTTTACAGGAACAAGTCACGCAGCAGGCAAATATAATGAATCCGATTTTATTCCCGGCTGGTGGGACAGCCTTATTGGCCCAGGAAAGAGCATAGACACCAATAAATTTTTTGTAATCTGCTCTGACTGCATAAGCAATATCAATTTTTACAGCCCAGAAGTTATTACAACCGGCCCAGGCTCAATAAATCCCGAAACAGGCCAGGCATACGGCATGAAGTTTCCCATATTTACCCTGGACGATGTTGTCAAGCTACAAAAGCAGCTGATAGACTCACTCGGAATCAAAAAGCTACGCCGTGTCGTGGGTCCATCCATGGGAGGACTTCAGTCATTTCTCTGGGCAAAATATTTTCCAGAAATGGTTGAGCAAATTGTGTCTGTCGTATCAACCCCTATGATGCGGCCGTCATGCATGATGGTGCCAAACCTTCTCGGAATTGAAGCGATAATGCTCGACGAAAAATGGGAAAAGGGTGATTATTACTTAAAAGAAGCACCGGTAAAAGGTCTTTTGCTCGCCTTTAAAATTCTGCTTACCGCTACTCGTAGCGACCACTGGGCGAACGCGAATTTTGGCCGACAATTTTTAGACCCGACATTTACGACCAGCGAAAACCCGTTTATCAGCTTTAATGGCCGATTCAGCATTGAAGGCGGAATAGAACAGAGCGTGTTGATGCGCATGCGATTTTTCGATCCGAACGCTTACATATACATAGCCAAAGCTAACAGCCTCTTCGATCTGTGCGAACCAGGCGAAACTCTTTCCCAGGCTCTGGCAAAAATAAAACTCCCCGTCAAAATGATTATAGACGAATCTGATCTGATGTTTACGCCGGAGCAGGCAGAAGAAGGAAAAGCATTGTTACCCGACTGCGAAGTCTCTTACTACAACAGCCAAAACGGGCACCTCTCGTGCCTTTACGAAACAGGGCTTTTTGCAGAAACCCTCAAAACTTATTTCGACTGATTCTGACCATATATAAAAATTTACCCGGGGGCGAATCCATGAGAGTACTTGTATTGCTTGTAATGACGGTATTTCTGAGCTCACAATTTTTTCCATGCCAGGCGGCAGATAATTACCTGCAATGCCTCGTAATCGGGCAAGAAGCTGACCCGGTCAAAGGCAGAGAACTTTTTAAAAAAGCCATGGAATCATGGAATCGTGGTCAGTTAAGCGAAGCTATTAATTTATACGAACAGGCTATTATCGCAGATCACAGTATCTTAAAACATGAAGACCACGGACTTGCGATGAAACTACTGGAAAAATACCGCCAGCAAGAAAACAAGCAGGATGTAAGCTCTCTGTGTCGTCTTGGTTTTTTTGAAAATATACTTGTTGGCAACCTTGAGTCATCGATAACATACTACGAAGAAGCTGCTAAGATAGCCACTTCAGAAGCCAACATTCAGCTGGCTAGAGACGAAGCAGAGCGACTGCAGCAACAACTGGCATATATCACCAGCTGGCAAGAAGAAATACTCAAAGAAAACCGATCAAAACGCATCAGAGATTTTAACGAGTATCTGCAGCTCACTAAAATAAAGGATCTGCAAAATCAATTTGAAGACAATTCACTTGAATTAGAAGAGCTGAATGAACGCCTTACATTTCTTCAGAAACAAGAAAAAGAGGTAATGGAAGCTATGTATTCATCGGTAAGAAATGCAGCGCGATACAGAAGGCAACATTATTACCCCGGAGCTTATCAAGGCACAACGCCAGATCCCAGCGCCAATACTTTTCCTGAGGGAAATTGGGGATCAGATGGCTCAACAAACCCGGGGCAGGTTGCCAACCCTTATTCAGGGCAACCTCACCAGGGAATAAGTAGAGATGCCGCATTAAACAGATTTTATACATACAGAGGTCGCGCCAGACGCCAACAAGATCAACTGGATCAGATAAGAGCCGAAATTTCAGGGATACAGAGACGTATTGCACAAACCGAAAAAACTATGAAAACGCTACAAAAAAAAGGCAGCAGTGAAGCCGCCAGGTAAAAAACAGAAGGGTTAAAATCAGAAAATCAGGAGAGCCGGCTGACAAGCCCTCTCTTTTTTTCTATCCAGAGTTGTCTGAAGCCAGATGGTGAAAGAAATCTGTCTTCAAGATCAGTAATAGATGAAATACCCTCTTTGACACATATTTCAACGCATTGCTGCCAGATTCCTGAATCTTTATCAGAATTATCTATAAATACTTCTACCTCTGAAGCACCCATAGAATGAAGAGCCACCAGACGTTCATGCCCTTCAATAGCACATAACCGTCCGTTAAGTTCTCGAACAGGAACAGGACGAAGAATAAAAGCAGTATTACGGGTTATATTGTCAAGTCTGGCGCGACTGAGGTATGGCTGGGAAGGTTGAATCTGATCAATACGAACACGAAAAGTATTCATGGGACTCTCTCTCTCTCTAAGTGGACTGTTTGTTGTATATAAATACCGTAACTGGTAACGAGTATGTACTCAAATATGCGTATTGTCCATTATTTTTTATAAATTTGCACACCGATATGAAAGCAAACTCACCGCGGCGCAAAACCTGGTCAGTCTAAAATGGAGAGAGCCTCGCAACAGAGTTACGAGGCTCTCATAGACCTGGCGGCGACCGACTCTCCCACGGAGTTGCCCCCGCAGTACCATTGGC
>SABV01000021.1 GCA_009928855.1 Erysipelotrichia bacterium
TTGGAAAATACTAAAAAACAGGTCACAAATTGAAAATTTTGTACCGCGTGATATACTTATACTGGTCTTGATTTTGTAATAAAAAACAGTACATTACGGTGATTGAGAGTTGTTTTTTTTGATCTGCGTGTTTTACCAGAGGGGGATCATCGACTATGCAGACAGATGCTGAAACACGACTTGGCGATGTTTCTCTTCTGCAATTTCAGCCGCACGAATTCGGCGATAAAATCGTGATTTCCTGCGACCGTACTTCTGATTATTATCTTGAACTTGTTTCTTTGTTGCTGATCAGCATACCCTTTTTGATACTCGTAGTGACCATGATCAGTTTTTTGTTTTCTTTGGGGCTGATTGGTCGCATTTTGCTCGGCGCTATCGCCGGCGGATCTTTTACCGTTGCCGTGATGTTGCTTGGCAATGTTTTTCAGCTTTTGCGTGATGCGCTGCGTGTAATTGTTTTCGATCCACAATCTGGAACAGTCACTGTGAATTATAGTGGGTTCGGCAAGATTTTGGGTTGTAAAGAAGTTTTTGTGTTTGCTGATATTGCCGGCATTCGTATCAATCATTTTGCCACCAGACATTTTATCAGCAGAAGTTTGATTGAAGGGTACGAGATCAACCTGATATTCAATAATGGTAATATCATAACGCTTTTTGCGCTGGTTAAAGATTATGAGCGCGCGAATGATTTTGTTGCCCTTGTAACCGCAAAAACAGGCATTTCAATTCTTTAAACCAGCTCTCTGGCAAAATGAAATCGGTGATCAGTAAATTTGTGTCTGCCATACCTCTCTGTGTGTTATTATTGTCACAATGCAGCCGTTTTGCGCTGTATTGATATGCATCTTGGAGACCACCAGCAGTGAAAGACCTCAAAACCATATTCTGGGACTGGAATGGCACGCTTCTCGACGACGTCCGTGAATGTATCGATATTATCAATATCAGCCTGCAGAAACGTTCTTTAAAAAAACTTTCTCTTGATGATTATCTTGAAAAATTCACATTTCCTATAAAACAATATTATGAAAATGTTGGCTTTGATTTCAGTGTTGAATCCTATGAAGAAGCCGGCCGTGAATACATAGACGCTTACTCAACGCGAATGTTTGAATGCCGCCTTCATCAAGGTGTTCTCGCAGCTCTGAAGGGTTTTAAACAGATGGGAATGCAGCAATTTATACTTTCAGCTCTGCATGACGGTTCATTGCAGCAATGTATTGAGCATTACGCACTTGGCGGCTATTTCGACAAAGTTTGTGGTTTAAGTGACAGTTATGCGCACAGCAAGATCGAGCTCGGCCGTCAGCTTATTCTGCAGGCCGGTTGCGAAAAAGAATTGTCTTTGATGGTTGGCGACACGGTTCATGACTTCGAAACCGCTTCGGCAATGGGTATTCGCTGTGTTCTTATCGCTGCCGGTCATAATTCTAAAGACCGTTTGCTTGCCTGTGGCGTTCCTGTTTATGAAAATATCGAAGAATTTGCCGGTCACCTGCTGGCAAAATAAACTGGTGTGCAGAAGTTTTGTCGTTTTAGCTATTTTGTGGTAGGTTGTTGGCAGAAGTTGTGTGTTAAATCTAACCTGAAGGAATCTAACTATGGAACTTAGTTTCAGCAAAACAGAACTCAAGGCGCTTGTAGAAATGGCTGTAATGGCAGACTGGGTTATGACAGCCCACGATACCGAAGATGATGAGCGCAAGGATGACTATCTGAAGCTTATTCAGAAAATTTTTGCTTTTGCCCATAAAAACGGCATGAAAAACGAAATTGAGCACCTTGAAGATATCAATGAATTTTTTCCGGACGAAGAATGGGAAGAAAAAAGCCTTGCAAGGGCCTTTATTAACGAATTTGAAGAAAAAACCTTCTGGGATGAACTGGTAGAAAGACTTGCAGAGCGAGAACTAAACCGCAAACTCAATAATAAAAAGGCCTCAAATTTTGAGGAGCACATGGAAATTTTCAATGAATTTGCAACTAAATTCGGTGAAGAATTTGCAGAACATGGTATTGAAAACCTTCTTGTAGCTACAGCTGACAACAAAAAAGCGGGCAAAAAGTAATCTGCCCGGCTAAGCGCTGAATATAGTGGCCGGCTCTGACTATCAGTCAGGGCCGGTTTTTATTTTCCAATCATGAAGTCGACTACATGGCCGACTATACTGCTGCTGCGCTTGTAAAATTCGGTGAATCCGCAGTTCTTACAGGTTACAGAGGTGTATTTTTCTGTCTGTATATCGAACAGCTTTGACAAAAAACCACCTGTAGCTCTCAATTCGCCGGTTTCGAAGTTAGTGTTTTCGCATTTAAGACATTTCCAGTTGCTCGCCATTATTCTTGCCTCCGTGTGTTTTTATCAGCCAAGCCAGAAGTTTTCGGGAGTCTGCCCGGCAAACACTCCGTGATATTGCCCCGGATTTTCACAGCGCTGAAAAATAAACTGGCAGATCGGAGTGCCCGGTATGAGCTTGAGGGGGATCGGGCCGAAATTCGATATTTCAAGAACCTGATGGTTACAGATTCCTGGTTGCATAAATGATGCGGAAATATGTACCAGCAGACCAACTCTGGCGAAACGGCTTCGGCCTTCCAGCCACCCAGAAAGGCCATTTCCGAGACTCACTTTTTCTGTGGTTATGCCTAGAACAGTTTGCCCGGGTCTTACGGTAAGCGTATCGCCGTCTTTGATGACCAGGCCTTTGGTGGCGGCCTTAAAGTCCATGTCGTCGGTCAGGTGAAGCTCGTTGGGCAGATGCACAAAAACGCGAAAGGCATTTGAAAGATGCAGATCAATACTGGCCGGTCCGAGCATTTTTTCGTCAAAAGGCTCTATTTTTATGTTGCCTTTGTGCATTTCCTGAAGAATGGCTTCTTTGCCTAGTATAGACATGAGTTCCTCCGTAATAAAAAATGGGAGGCCATTATAACACCTTTTAAATTTGTGTGCAGCAAATGCCTGTCTAAAAACAGCTCAAAAACGGCTGAAGTCAGGTGCTATTTCTCAGAAACGAAACTTTTTTGCAACAGGTCTATCACTGACGAGGCAAGCAATTTCTGAATATCGTGGCTGTTTCTGATTGCTTTATGGAAAAACAAAGCGTTGATTTTCTGTAAAGAGAGATGGGCGATTGTTTGTGCTGCTTCGTCTCTGGTCTCCGGGTAATGGAGCAAAGGAATCAACAGTTCGGTCAAATCAGAGTCTTGCATTTGCCTTATTGCATAACAGGCTGATTTGATGGTTCCGGGGTCTTTGTGGCGCTGGAGCATAGCAGCCAGAGCTTTGGATGCCTTTTCGTGATGAACTCTGGAAAGAGCTTCTGCTGCCATTGAACGCACGCGTGCCGAGGCGTGCCCGAGCATTTGTGCGAAAATGGAAACAACAGCAGGGTCGTTGATGTTTTCGAGTCCTTCTATGGTATTACCGACAATTCTGTCGTCGCCATAAGTCAAAAAAGAGGTCAGCAGCGGGAGCATTGTCAGGTCGGGGTAGGCTTTGGGTAGATTTTTTACCAGCCATGAAATATGCCTTGGTTCGTCGCAGCGTTCGAGATAAACCTCTAGTGCCTTTTTAAAGGCGGGGTTGTTTAATTTTGTCGCCCAGTCGAGTTCTCTGATTGAGATCTCGTTCGATGGAGCGTTTTGAAGCTTGTACATCAGCGGAGCAGCAACGACTTTATGCTCTTTGCTGCTCAACGAACGTGAAATTATCGATGCCGCAATATTCGAAATATGTTTTGGGGCGCTTTCGGCAAGCTTGACCAGTCGGCCGACGGCTTCATCGCTGAGCATTGTTTCGTCACATGCTGCAAAGAAGGCCAACCCGGCGATCTGTTTCTCTGAATCGTCAGAGTTCAGATTGTTTAAATTTGTTGAATAATCATCCATAAAAGCTCTTTTTTAAGCTCAAAATCTTAGTTTAACCCCGAGAATTCTGGCCATTTCGCCGATTCTTTCAAGCTTTTCATATGAGGTTTCGGGGTTTGTGCTCTGGCGGCGCACCAGTTCGTAGTAGTCGTTCAGGGCTTTCTGGTGTAATTCTCTGGCATCGAAGTCGTTGAGCTCAAGTTCTTCTCTTATTTTTGCCATCATCGATAGCTCTTCATCGGTTAATACGTCATCTTCCATGACCTGGTCAACCAGTGTCCAGTAAAGGATGTTTCGGGCATCCAGAATCTCCTGTGATGTGGCATCTATGCAGCCGACCAGTGCTAAAAAGACTGTTCTTTCTTCTTCGTCTATATGAAAATCGTCGCGGGTTATCATAAAATAGCATTCAGCCAGAAATCGGGTTACAAACAGGTAGTCTTCGCCCCATTCTGATAAGTCCCATACTTCGTCGCCCTGAGAAATGGCAATGGCACATTTGTCGCTGTTTTTTTTGATATGAATGACTCGCTCGTCTATCTTACAGAAAGGGGCAAAACCCTCGTCGAGCAAAACATCTGTCGAGGCACCGGTTCCATCGATACCATAGATCATTGGCCGCGGTTTCTGTCGAGAAAAAATACTGGTCATGTTTTGCCAGAATGAGCCTTCATTGGCAAGTCGCCCTTTTTTTACGTATTGCTCGGCATAGTCGCTCAGTAGTGTCACTCTCGAATCAAACATGTTTCTGCTCCAGTCGCTTGATTTAAGTCAGTCTAACATGACCCTGTAATCTATTCAACTTCAACCGGCTGCTTTGGCGAAGAACTGCCGTGTTGCGCTCTGGTATAGACGACAGACGCAATAAATGCAGTTATTGGAATTGCAAGCACCATTCCGAACAGCCCCGCCAGTGATCGCACCACTTCTGTGCAGATGAATTCCATATTCATTATTTTGATCAGGGGAAAATCCTCTCGCTGCATTGTGAATACTAGAATGAGGGTGAGGGAAGCGCCGGTGTAAGCTAGAATAAGCGTGTTGACCATGCTGCCGATAATGTCTTTGCCTATATTCATGCCGCTGGTAAACAGTTTCTTTCGATCGTATAAAGGGTTAGCCAGCGAAATTTCGAGCAGTGACGAAGCGATTGAAATGGCGACATCCATAACTGCGCCAAGGGCACCGATGATAATGCCGCTGATCATGATGCCACGCAGATCCATTTTTGAGTCTAGAATTTGCAGAAAAGTGCTTTCGTCACCGCTGTAGCCTGTTAAGCGAAGTGCCATGGCGGCCGCCCACCCAAACAGGCCTGCCAGAATTACTCCGCTCAGGGTTCCCAGGCCTGCTATTAAAGCTTTGCGGGTTCGGCCTGCAATGATAACAATGTTTATTATGATAATAGCCAGGGCAGAGACTATGGCTACCGGTACCGGCGCTGCACCTTGCAATAACATCCGCGCCATTATTCCGAATATTATAATAAGAGTCAAAAACAGCGCCAGCATTGCTTTTACGCCATTTACACCGGCTAGAGCGGTAATGACAATAATGATAAGAGCTGCGAGCAACATCAGCTGGCGCGACTTGTAATGCTCATCAACCCCTATCAGTAGCTGACCTTCCTGCTGCTCGGCAACGGCCAGGATTGTTTGCCCTTCTTCCAGATTGAGGTTGTAAGCCGATCCTGGGGTTTCAAAATGTTCGGTTTCCATCGTTTTGCCGGCGTAAGGCCCAGAAAGAAAATCAAGCTTAACGGCGAAAACTTTTTCGTTGGTTTCATGATCGACAGACTCGATCTGTTTGATGTTCTTAACTTTGGCAATGGCATAAATGCCTTCATAAGTCGAGCCAAATACATAATAAAGCAGCGCGAACATGAAGGCGAGGCCGATAACGATTATCAGAAGATTTTTATTGCGGTATTGGTCTGGCATATTAAAATTTGTTGATTTTTACCATAGACGGTTTGGTGTTATGGCTTCTAAGCGGTTTTCGACTTCGTCATTCAACGGGGCGATAAAATCGAGCCCGGTAAGTTTTTCGATTTCGTCGATGCTGGTAAGAAAATGATCTAAATACTCTTTGCCGGTGACCGTCTGATGTATGAGAAACGCCATGGGCGGGCGTAGATTGCCTTTTTCTTCATCAAAGATGATTTTGTAAAAGGCGTCAGGAATTTCAACATGCTTGTCGATCTGCTGTATATGCTCGTCGAACACTGGCCCGGTAATTACCCATATTGTGTCGTAGCGGCTGGCATATTCGTCTTCAAGTTTTTCAAGGCGTTGCCACACTTTGCGATTAAGCTCGGGGCTTTGCGGCACGATATTGCTCATTAAAAATGTCTCAAGTTGAGCATCACGGCCATATCTCGTGGCAATTGCCGAGTTTGGTGCCATGTGTCCCCTGTCGTAACCACTTTTACTGTAAACGTCAGGTTCGATACGCGAGAGAGTGCGTATGTCCATTTTAAAGCCTTTCGGGCGCTTCAGTTTTTCTCCGCTGTGGGTTGCATCGAGGCGGTAGGCGACCCAGAGAGGGTTGCGCCTGTCATCGCTGTAACCACAATAATAAGCGATATTTTTCAGCATAATCAGTTTTGTGCTGCTCGCAGTTACAGGTGGGCCACCGAAAACTATATTGTTTGTGCTGCGGGTTGCCGCATTCAGAGCTTCGTCTGCCGGAAAAACCGCGCCCTTGATGGGTGGCTTTGGCGGAGTTGTTGCTTTGCTCTGCTGATAATACCACGCGCCAATGCCGATTGCGGTTAAAATCAGGATAATCGCAATCAGTTGTGTTGGGCCAAGTGCGCCGCGTTTTTTTGATATGGCTGAAAAAATCGGGTGTGTCGTTTTCAATTATTGCATCTTCTTTTCAGGGACAATTTCGAGCCAGTAATTATCAGGATCAGAAATGAAGTAAATTCCCATTTCTGGATTTTCGTAACAGATGCAGTTCATTTGCTGGTGCAGGGCATGCGCCGCTTCATAATCATTGGTGGTAAACGCCAGATGAAACTCGTTATCGCCAAGATTATATGGTTCTTCTCTGTCACGCAGCCATGTCAGTTCAAGGCGGTGAGACCCGCTGCCATCGCCTAGATAAACAAGAATAAAGCTGCCGTCGGCGGGGGACTTGCGCCTTACTTCAGTGAGTCCCAGGGCTTTATGATAAAATTCAAGGCTTTTTTCGAGATTCAATACGTTGATATTATTGTGGTTGAACTTGAACGACGGCATTGTTTTGTCTCCTTGTCCGGTTTTTATTTTTCGTGACTGCAGCCCAGAACTTTTCTTATGACAGAGCAGATTTCGTCGGCATGGATCCGGTGAAATGACAGCATGTCATTAAATTGCATTGTTGACTGAGAATAATTTCTGGCGCCGATTCTGACTGGGTTTCGGAAGCCCAACGAGGCGATAAAACTTCCGATTCCGCTTTCTCGACGATGATCTTCAAGCGAGAAAATTCGATATGCCTTTTCCACAAGGTTTTTTAAAAATTTTTCATCGTCAGCCAACTGTGCGATTGCAACGATGTCGAGACAGATGCCTTCTTTTTCGAGTGTTTTGCCTGCTTTTATTGCTTCGGTAAGCATGTGAGGGCCCGAAGTGAAAATGAGGCTGCGTTGATCAGTTTTTATCGTCGAGCGTATGATGTTGTGGTGGTCGGCAAAAAATGGGAGGGCGTCGAAAGCCTGGCCGGGGGTGCGATGCAGGCGGATGTATGCCGGTTTGCAGCGCCCAGTTTGGGTTACTTCTTTTTTCATGCGATTCAGGGTCATAGAAAGCAGTGCTTCGGTGCTGGCAGTATCTGTTGGTTCGAGAATGTCTATGTCGCCAAGCGCCTGCATCAGCCCAATATCGTTTATTGCCTGATGGCTTTTGCCATCTGTAAAATAATCGGCGCCGGCGTAATGCGCCGCAAAAATGACCGGCACTTTTTCGGTTATACAGGCGAATATCTGGTCAAGACTGCGCTTAAAAAACGAAGCATAGGTGTTTACTACCGCAATCCGGCCCGAAAGAGCCAGCCCGGCAGCGATTGAGCACATGTCCTGCTCACTTATGCCGATTTCAAGATAGCGTTCGCCAAACTGTTCTGCGACTTCGCTCAATTTACAGGACTTTTCGAGGTCTGCATCAAGAACAAAAACATCTTTATCGTTGCCGGCCAGCTTGTTAAGAGCTCTAGTAAAAGCTTCACCCGTAGAAATATCTTTTTTCGGCTTATTTTCAGACTGAGCGGTGTCGCTGCCGGTAAAGTGCTTTTTATAAGTCAGAAAATCCGCTGTCAGATTGGCATTGCTTGCTTTGCAAACCAGTTCTTCAAGCATCGCCAGGTATTCATCGTCTTGGGGAATCTGTCCATGCCAGATGCCCTGCCGGCGAGGTGTGTCGTGTTGCATCGCTGTCAGGGAGGTGCCGCCGCCTTTGCTGGTTTTGGCGATAATTACGCCAGGGCGCTCAGATGCTGTCAGGACATCGATTGCCGAGATTATTTCGCCGGGCGAGTGCCCGTCGATCTGCAATACCTGCAGGCCGATTCCTGAAAATACTGTCGCCCAGTCATTGGCGTCTTTGATGTCGGCTGTCTGGCTGTCTGATTGAAGGTGATTTCTGTCTATTATCGGTATACACATGCCCGGGTTGAGCTTTTTTAAAGTCAAAAACGCTTCAAATAACTGGCCTTCCTGAAGCTCGCCATCGCCCATAATTGCAAATACCGGCAGTTTAAGCCCGTTTGCTTTGTTGCTTATGGCGTTTCCAATTGCTTTTGACAGCCCCTGGCCGAGTGAGCCGCTGTCTGAATCAACTCCGGGGACATTCCGGTCGCAGTGCGCCGGAAGGCCGTTAAGTTGTTTGTATGTCAGCAGTCGCTGGACCGGAAAGCAGCCAAGAGCCGCAAGAATGGCGTATTGTGCGGCTGCCGCATGACCTTTTGACATGTGCAGAGAGGCTCTTTGGTTCATCGGCAGATGTGGCTGCATGATATATCGGTGATAGATGCAGGTTAACAGCTCTATACTCGAAAAGCAGGCACCAAGCCACCCGTGGTTAGCGCTTTTAAGGCTCGCAAGGCAGTTTATGCGATGTATTGCCGCCAGTTTTTCAAGGTTAGAATCTATTTTTGAGGGCAGTTCGGCGATGATATTGCTGCTTACTATAAATGGTTGCATATTTTTTTCTCGTTGTTAATCGGCTTGCGAATAACCTTCTATTGCGTCTTTGCTCCATTTTATAATGAATCCGTCTTTTTCGAGCGCCGCAATAGACTTTTTCAGCTTTCGATCGCTGAGACCTGTTGTTTCTTTGATCTGAGCAAAAGTCTTATGTGCCTCGCGGTCGAGAGTTGCCAGAACCTTGTAGTTGTCGTTTCTGATGAGCGTCTTGATCAGACGGTCGTGTAGCGCTTTCCCTTCAGCCAGGGTTACTGTTTGTGGAACCCCTTTGCGCGGTGATAATACTGGTGTGGCGGGCATGCGTGAGTTCCAGAGTGTGTCGAATTCGGCTTTGAAACTGGTTATTATCTTTTGGTGGCCTGCATAGAGCGCATTAAAAAGCATGACGTTTTCAAAATTGAGATATTCTGCTGAATTAGACCAGTTGTAACTGCCTATAGCCATTTCTTTGCCGTTTACGGTAACGTTTTTGTGGTGAAAGAACAGGCTCAGATAGCTCAATAGCATAACTTTTTTATCTTCGGTGCTGTAGCCATAAGCATTTATTCTGAAGCGATAGCGTACCTGAATGTTTTTCAGGCCCATTTCTCTGGCTTTATTTTCGAGCCATGGGCCAAGTTTGCTTTCTACCGGGTCGGCGTCATCAAGTTGTGCATGATCGAGGAGAAGTCTGAAGCGGGCCTCAGGGTTGCGTTCTGCTGCTCGCAGAATTGCTTCAGCGAGTTCCATGCGTGTCAGACTGAACATTGCCAGGTCAAGGCTTCCTGAAGCTTCTACCCGCCGTATGAGGTTTATCAGTTCGTTGTCGATACGGGTCAGCTCAAGTTCATTCACCGGCTCAGAATTGAACACTATTTTTACATATCCTGGCACATGATTGGTTTCAATATATTTTTCAGGTATCCATTGCCCGACGATCATTTCTGAATATTCGTTCCAGAGGCGGGAAAATTCTTCGGCAAACTGACGGGCAACTGCGGGCTGGTCGTCAAAAAACACGCGGTTTTCTGCATATATCTGGTCTGAGGTTGGTGAGATGTTGGCGCTGCCATTAAAACAGCTGTGCGGCACAGGATTGCCCGGGTGGTAGAAAACACCGAATTTTTCGTGCATGGTGCCATAAATCAGTGTACCGTCTTCGAGTTTTGATTCTCGACCGTTTCTTTTCATCGCTTCTGCCGAAACTGCGGCAAGCTTGAAGTCAAACGGCTTGTTGTCTGCTTTTGCCTTTTCGGCCATTGCTTTAATCGCATTGGCAATACGTTCGCGACTTGCGGCTGCCCAGGTAGAAACGCCGTCGAGCAAAAGCTGAAATTTGATGTTTTTGTTGTAAGCCGCCTCTAGAAGGCCATCGAGAGTTTTGTAATCACTCATTGAATACATGCATATTTTGGCAACACTGCCTGGTTCAAGCCGGTCTACACGGTGTAAAAGAGCATTTGCAAGAGTGGCAGGTTTTTCTGAGCCATCGGTAAAACGCAACAAACGGCAATTGTTGGTTTTGCTGAATCCTCCGCGTGGTCCGAAAAAAATGTCTGATGATTCAGCTGACACAGCGCTTGCAATGATCAATAGCAAGCTCAATGCAAACAGTGGGTTTCTTGATTTTTTTATCACAGTTGGCTCCATTAAGGTCTCTGATTTGCGAAACTATAACGATACAATCACGCCAATATTGTATCGAAAAACCGTTCTTTGCGCAAACAATGGTGTCAAATACAGGGCAATCGCACTAAATACTAGGGGCTTGTAATTAGACTGGTTTCCCGTTACGTGTCTGCGTGGGAGCAGAGCATGAGACTGGATTGAATGCGTTTGCCGTGTTTCAGATGGTCTGCCGGGTGTACAGTATGTTTGTGATTTCTCTGAACTGTTTTATTTTAAAAGGCTTTTCAAGGATAAAATCTAGTTTTGAAGTTAGTTTTGGAGTATCAAAAGAATAGTATGAGCCTGTTAAAATTATTGCAACTTGAGAGGGTTTGCTTACTCTAACTGCTTTTATAACTTCTGCGGCATTTAAAGATGGCATCGAAAAATCGACAAGCATGAGGTCAAAAGTATTTTGTATGGCCCTGGCTATAGCTTTTTCGGGCTCTGTTTCGGCAGTCACTCTGTGACCCTCTGCTTCGAGAACCGCTCTTATAACTTCAAGAATACGTTGGTCATCATCGACGACAAGAATGCTTAATGCCGGCAATCTGTCGATAGAAGCAGAGGTAGATGTGTCTTCGTCGAGCCTGGTTCCACATGCCGGAAACCTTAATGTGAAAGTGGTTCCCTTGCCTGGAGCGGAGTCTACAGCGATTGATCCTCCCTGGGCTTCACAGAACTCTTTTGCAATACTGAGGCCCATGCCGCTGCCTTTTTCGCCCTTGGTGGTAAAAAAGGCTTTGAAACAGCTGTTTTTAACATTTTCTGGCATACCGAAGCCCATATCGCTTATGCTGGCTACTATTTCTGAGTCAATATTTTCTGTTTTTATCTTTATTTTGCCGCCCTCTGGCATTGCATCGACAGCATTAAAAATAAGATTGACGATAATTTCGCGCAGAAGCGCTTTGCTGCCCAATATTGGTTGTATTTCGCCTTGAACGAATTCAAGAGTTACCGGTTGGCCTGCCATCTGAGTTTGTTCATGCCACTTTGGTTTGCTGAGTTCGACAGCATCAACAATAACCTGGTTCAGATCTGTCAGGTTAAGAGACTCTGATAAGTCATGTTGCCTGGAGAATTCACGCATGCGTCTGACAATTTCACTGCCATTTTTGCCGGCTTCCAGAATTGTAGAAAGATATTTTTGTGTTTTTTCGTTGTCTTTAAGAATGTCTCTGTGGTCCAGCATCAGCTGAGCCAGGCCTGTTATTGGCATAAGAACATTGTTCAGATCATGCCCCACGCCGCTTGCCATCTGTCCGATCGTGCTCATTTTTTCCTGCTGAATTGCTTTTTCGTGAGCGAGCTGAAGTTCGTTGAGAGTTCTTATCAGCTGGTGGTTACGTGTCTGTAATTCAGAAGTTTTATTTTTCAGCTGATATTTAAATACCAGAACCATTCCCCAGGCGCTAAAGGCTGCAAATGAGAGTAATATTGCGAGCGGAAACAGCCATGTCGGTAGACTGTGCGCCTCTCCGTTCATCAAAATTTTTTCCAGGAGCCGATAATAAACTGAACTTTTGTTATTTTTCCATTTGCTAAGATACCTGTCTATGGTGTCGAGCAAATACCTGTTCTGCTCGCCATGCGCAGCAAAATGCAGGCGTGTCGGGTGAAAAATTACCTGTGTTTCGATCAGACCATATTTGGGAGCAAAAAAGCGCCCGGTAAAGCGGTTGCATATCAGCATCTGTGCCCTTTTATCTGAGACCGCCCTGAAAAGATCTTCGATTTCTTGTAAAGCAATAATCTCGCTGTGCATGTCGAAGTTTGTTAGATGCTGAAGCAGAAGCTCCTGCTGTATAGAACCGGCAAGAACTGCTATCTTTTTTTCGTGCATATCGGTCAGGGATTTGATGTTTTCTTCTGGTCGAGCTACGATTTGCAGCCAGTCAGATGTTACGGGCTCTTTGTTCATATTGAAAATCTCTGACCTGCCCTGAGACCAGGCTACGTCGGGCATCAGGTTTATTTCTTCTGCAACCAGACGCTGCATATTTTCTGGCCATGTGCCGCAGACAAATTCGAGTTTCCAGTTTTCTTCTTCGGCGATCTCTTGCAGGATTCTGACAAAAAAGCCATCCGGATTTCCATTTTCGTCGATAAAAAGCTTGGGAATGTTCTGGTATATGCCAACCCTGATAACTTTTTCTGTTTGCGCCGCTGTGCTCACACAAAATATGAGCATCACAAAGGCGATGCAGAGAGCTTTCAGAACAGACTGTCTAAACCTGGCACAAGTCATTTGTTTTCCTTGTGTGTAATATCAAGATCCCTTTTGTTTCTATAGGTAATTGTATAACAGATTGCCGATAAAAACAAACTGCCCTGCGATAAAGAATGTGACAGACCGTTCTGAAGTTATTTCAAAACGGTCTGCAGGTTATTGTGGCGCAAATTTTTTAATGCCAGAGTGGCGTTTGGGCGAGAGTTCTCAAATTTTAGGTGCCGGGAGTGGTTCGAGTTTCTGACAGCACCTGAACAGTTTGAGAGAATGCGCCTTCATGAGCGTGCGATGCCCTGAAACCGCCATTTCGCCGCTTTGGGGATTTGCCGTGTCGATAAGCAATTCCCATTGGGCTTCAAATCTGGGAAGAAAGTAGTCTGCATCGCGAACTGATGCATTGAGCATGAGCAGGAGGTTATCGTCATGTATGGGAATGCCGTTCTCATCTACATCGTCTATGCCGGTACCTGACAAAAAGATTGTCATACCTCGGGTATTCGAGCTTGTCCAGTCTTCGTCATCCATTTCGCCACCGTCAGGCCTGAACCAGATAATGTCTCTGACATTGCTGCCCCTGATCATACGGCCCTGGAAAAATTTTGTGCGATGCAGAGCCGGGTGCTCACGGCGGGTATGAATAACCTTGCGCGTAAACTCGAGCATTTCTTTGCTCTCTTCGTCCAGATTCCAGTTATACCAGCTTGTGGGATTGTCCTGACAATAAGCGTTGTTGTTGCCTTTTTGTGTTCTGCATATTTCGTCGCCGCCGCATAGCATGGGGGTTCCCTGCGAAAACAACAGCGTAGCAATGAAATTTCGCATTTGCTGGCAGCGCAGTTTTTTTATATAAGGGTCTTTGGTTTCACCTTCCTGTCCGTGATTCCATGAACGGTTGTCTGAGTGTCCATCACGATTGTCTTCAAGGTTGTTCCAGTTGTGTTTTTCATTGTATGAAACCATATCTCGAAGGGTGAAACCATCGTGGGCTGTTATAAAATTAACACTCATATAAGGCCTGCGCCCATCGTTTTCGTAGAGATCGCTGCTTCCGGTGAGTCTGTAACCTACTTCGCCGGTATAACCACCATCGCCTTTCCAGAAAGATCTCATTACATCACGGTATTTCCCATTCCATTCCGCCCATAGAACAGGAAAGTTTCCGACTTGATAGCCGCCCTCACCGACATCCCATGGTTCTGCTATCAGCTTTACCTGGCTGATGACGGGGTCCTGGTGAATTATGGTGAAAAAGCTCGACAGCTGGTTCCAGTAATGCATTTCTCTTGCGAGCGTAGAGCAAAGGTCAAATCTGAAGCCATCTATGTGCATTTCTAGCACCCAGTAGCGCAGAGAGTCCATTATCAGCTGCAATGTCTGGGGACTGACTACGTTTATTGTATTGCCTGTGCCTGTGTAGTCTTTGTAAAATCGCTTGTTGTCTTTGGCCAGACGGTAATAAGCGATATTGTCTATGCCCTTGTAACTCATGGTCGGGCCGTTGTGATTACCCTCGCAGGTGTGGTTGTAGACTACGTCAATAATTACTTCCAGACCTGCTCTGTGAAACTTTTTAACCATTTCCTTGAATTCGCGCACAGCGCCACCCGGTGACTTGTCTGAACTATAGCGGATTTCGGGGGCAAAGAACGACAGGGTGCTGTAGCCCCAATAGTTTTTAAGGCCTTTTTCGTGCAGAAATGGATCGTCTATGTGCTGGTGAACAGGCAAAAGCTCAATGGTCGTTATGCCAAGCTGTTTGAGGTAGTTTATTACGGGTTCTGAGGCCAGGCCTGCATAGGTACCCCGCAGTTTTTCTGGCACTTCAGGATGCAGCATGCTTATGCCTTTTACGTGTGCCTCGTAGAGAATAGCGCGATGAAACGAGTGTTTGGGCGCCTTGTCGCCTTCCCAGTCGAAGTTGCTATCTATGACCACTCCCAGAGGGGTTCCTGAGGCATACTCGAGGCTTACCTCCAGGTCTTTTCGCGGACTGGACATATTGTAGGCAAACAACCCGAGATCGTGGTTTTCGATACCACTGAGTGCCTTGGCGTAAGGGTCCATGAGCAATACGCGCGGATTAAATCTGTGCCCGCTTTCGGGGCGATATTGCCCGTGTACTCTGTATGCGTAATGCTGCCCGGGTTTGAGCCCTTCTATGTAAATGTGCCAGATGAACGCGGTGCGATGACGCAGAAAAATTCTGGTCTCATTTCGCTCTGCGTCAAAGAGACACAACTCGACGCCTTCCGCATTTTCTGAATAAAGGGAAAAGTTAATTCCCTTGCCATCCCAGGTTGCGCCAAGTGGGTAAGGAAATCCGGGCTTAACGTGCATTGGTTACTCCAGTTCTATTGTCATTCCCTCTTTTACTGCAAAAACATCAAGGTCGCTACCAGCATCAGCAACCGTTTTTTGCAGCTCAGAGACTATTGTGTCAAGTTCTGTGTCTGTTCTATCCGGGTCGTGGTGAAACAGGCCAAGGCGCTTTACGTTAGCATCCATAGCCAGTTTTAGGGCTTGTGCGTAAGTTGAATGGCCCCATGTTCTCGTTTTTAAGTATTCTTTGTCTGTATACTGGGCATCATGAAAGAGAAGATCTGCATCACGGCAGAATTCTGCATATTCATGTGGATCTTTGCCGTCGGGTTGCCGGTAGCCAAGCTCGTTGTCTGTCAAAAATACAAAGCGTTGTCCATTTTCAGTGAATTTGAATCCGAATCCGCCGTTCGGGTGGCTGAGTGAAATGGTTTCTATCTTCATATTGTGGCATTGATCGCAACCCGGACCATTGCAGGTAAAATTGAACTGAGCTTTAAGCTGTTCAAAATCAACCGGAAAATAAGGTGCCTCGAGCTGTCTGGCAAGAGAGTGACGCATGTAGTTTCGAGCCGACTGTATACCGCAGATGTTGATTCTGAACCTGCTGAAGTAGGCGGGCTGAAAGAACGGGAATCCCATGAGGTGGTCCCAGTGAGAGTGGGTAAGCATCAGGCACATTTCTTTGCAGTTTTCTTCCTGAAGCAGCTTTTTTCCGAGAAAACGAAGACCGGAACCCGCATCTATGATGGTTGGAAACCCTTTGTTGTTTCGGATTTCAAGACAGGTCGTGTTGCCTCCATATTTTAGAGTGCTCTGGCCGGGGGTTGGCAACGTTCCCCGGCAGCCCCAGACGGTTATTTTCATTTTATCTCCTGCTCAAGCGACCCTGTTATAGATTATTCGTAAGTAATTTATCAGCTATTTTCGTTCGGTAATTTCGATGAGATGGTAGCCGAATTGAGTTTGAACCGGGCCGTAAACTTCTCCTACATTGCCCGAAAAAACTACTTTGTCAAATTCTTTCACCATCATTCCCGGAGAAAATTCGCCCAGATCGCCGCCATTTTTCCCGGAAGGGCATTTGGAATGCGCACTGGCAATTTTTGCAAAGTCCTCGCCCTTGTTTATTCTCTCGAGCAAGTCCAGGCAGTCTTTTTTTGATTCGACAAGAATGTGTCTCGCGCGTGCAGTAGTCATTTTGATGTTTTCCCTTTCGTGTTTGCTTTTTTCTGGCAGACAGCAAGAATGCTGTCTGAGGTCAGTTTATCAAATTCACAGCCGGTCGGGCCAA
Source organism: Erysipelotrichia bacterium (assembly GCA_009928855.1). Classification (GTDB taxonomy): domain Bacteria; phylum Muiribacteriota; class Ozemobacteria; order Ozemobacterales; family Ozemobacteraceae; genus Rifleibacterium. The sequence continues at coordinate 16,558 of SABV01000021.1, forward strand.
ACAGAACAATTTCGGCAAAACCGGCGTCTGATAACATTTTTTGCAGTTCTTCGGCGTCGTAAAGCTGCATCTGCCAATTATCCTGAATTTCGCCGGGCTTGCCGACGCCATTCTGCCACCTTGTCTGAGATTTAACGCTTATCCGGCGGTTACTTTTGTCAAGTTTGCAGTTTCTTACATGATGAACCAGCATGCCGTCTATGAGTGCTTCTCGACTCATGTATTTATATTGCTTGAAGGCTCCGCCATTCATTGCGCAGAAGTTTAAGATATCAGTTACGAATATGCCGCCGGGATTCAAGTGTTCAAGAGCATTAACAAAAAACTTTTGGCAATTTTCGCGGTCGAGATGGCCAATAGCGTTAAAAATGCAGATGGCAGCGTCGAAAGTGCCATGTCTGGCTGTGCACATGTCACTCTCAAGAAATTTCAGCTCGATGTTTTTGGCTTTTTGTATGGCAATGTTGAGCATCTGTCGATTTAAATCAGCAGCAGTGACGTCATACCCGAGTTTTGCCAGGCCGATACTCTGTGCACCAGTTCCACAGGCAAAATCTAATATGCTTTTTACGCCGTTAATTCTGAAAAGATCGTCTAAAAATACGTTCAGCTCTTCTGATTCTTCACGACCTGCCAGCTCAAAATAATCATAAAACCTGGCGTATCCTGAGTAATCCGGCTGTCTCAGAACGGTAATGTTGTCTTTGAGATCGTTCATCGGGGTAGCAGCTTGCGCATACATGCGTCACAGAATGTGGGGCAAAAAATATGGCAGCATTACTTTCCACCATGGCCAGTCATGATTAACGTCGTGACCCCAGAGATCGACCCATGCCGGAATATTCTTTTCTGCAAAAATCTCTTTGAGACGGATAGTGTCTTCGGGGTATTCCCATGGGCCCTGGCCAGTGCAGATAATAATGCGTGCCTGGCGTAGCTGATCAAGAGCTCGTGGGTCATCAAGGCCAGGCAGGTAATCAACAGGTGAATTGAAATAGACATTCTGATCGTAGTAATCGCCAACAACCTGTTTGAGCGAGTAAATGCCAGCCAGCGCGATACATGCGTCAAAAACATCAGGGTGCCGCAGCAAAAAATTTACAGAATGGTAGGCGCCCATGCTGTTGCCGGTCAGGGCAATTCTGCAGTCGCTATGGCAATGGTTTCTGATAAATGGCGCCACTTCGTTTACTATATATGAATCATAGGCTTCGTGGCGATAGATGTTGTCGCCCATGTGTCCTTCACGTCGCAGAATTGATTCATTGTCGAGACTGTCTACACAGAATATTTTAAGGCGCCCCTGTTCGACATGCTCTCTGACGATGTCCAGCATGCCAAAATCCTCGAATTCATGAAAACTGCCGCCGGCGCATGGAAACACCAGAAGGGGCCTGCCATAGTGCCCATAAACCTTCAACTGCATATCGTGGCCGATGGCGTGGCTAAACCATTGATGGTATTCTGTGTGCATGAAGTGTCTCCTTTTTTTTCTTTGTGCTGCAGAATGAACGAGGCTGGCAAAATTATAACAGATGTTTTTAATCTCTGCCATTGTTGGTTTGCATGTTTCTTTGCAGAAGGTTATAATAGCGGCAGCGTCTTTTAAGGAGGGAATCATGAATATCATGCGTCTGATTGCCGTTATGATTTTGTTGTCAGCAGTGCCGGTTTTTGCGAGTCAGGAATTCTACGTTCCGCCACGTTCGGTTAATTTGAAGCTCTCGCCTGCGGGGGTTACCGAAACCGGTCATGTTTTTAATGCCGAGATTCAGTCGCTTGTCGGTACTGTTAAAAATATCAGATGCTTTTTTGAATCATCTGTTGGCAGTGTAACTTTTCCTCTTGAACAGTCAGAAGTAGCTGCTCTGGCTAAAGATGCGGTTCACCAGGCCAGTTTTACCGTTTCTCTGACGCCTGAGCAGGCTGGTGACTCCAAAAACTGGGTGCGCTTCAGAGTTGAATATCTGCCCGACTACCATGAAATCGAAAAGCAGGTCAACGATAATGCAAAGACCTACTCAGATAAGGGCCTGCGTGATCAATTGCTGGAAATTATTCACAAAAGCAACGCCGGCGGTGCCAGGGCTGTTGACGCCATCCGGCATTTTTTTAAAAAATAATTTCAAAGCAGCGCAGAAAACTGCTCTCTGAACTTTACCGCGCCGCCATTAGCCGGGTGCCTTACTTTGCTGTGATTTATGTTCAGCGCATTTAATTGAGCAGCGGCTTTTTCTCCGACCGCAACAATTTTACGCGGCTTCAGCAGTTCGATCAGATCAAGAAGGCATTTGTGGCCGGCCGCCATTTCGCTGTCCAATGGAGTGCGATTTGAGAGCATTCCTTTGGTCTGGTTGTATGGGTGCCAGGGCAGGGCGTTCCAGATCGCAAAACTGTAAGAGTTGATGCCGGCTGCCAGCAGGTGTTCCCATACTATGGTCGCGGTTGGTTCGCTGAAGCCGTCAGCACGAACATCTTCGCGACTTGTTCTTGTCGGCGTGATCGCAGTGAAAACCTGTTCTGGAGTTATGCCTTTTTTGCGGAGATGCCCGAGCAGCATGCGCTCAGAAGTCATGGCTATGCCGCTGAAATGGCCACCCTGGTAGCCCAGGGCTTCGCCGACAAGTAAAAAAGCGGTTTTACCGAGGCGTTCTGTCAGATAGAATTTAAGTTGATGTCGTCTGATTTCGGCCGAATTGTTGTAATCGTCGTGAACATCGTCGTGCTGCCACCAGGGGTTGAACAGACAGCCTTCTGGCGTGTCTCGTAAAGATTCTATGAAACTGTCGACGCTTTTCATCAACTGGCTCCTTCGCTTAAATAATTGGTGCTTTTTAAGATTCATCGATGTCGCCGGGCTTTGCCTGCAATACTGCTCCAAAGACTAATTAGAGTCTGTCCCTGCGAATTGCAATTCATATAGTTTGTGATAATGGCCTTTCTGCACCAAAAGCTCTTCATGACTGCCCTGCTCTACAAGATGACCATTGTGTAACACCAGTATTCTGTCACAATTTCGTATAGTTGATAGTCTGTGGGCTATTATCAGGCTTGTTCGCTGACTGGCCAGCTTTTTTACGGCGCGCTGAATGACACTTTCGGTCTCTGAGTCGACCGAAGATGTTGCTTCGTCGAGAATCAGAATTTCGGGCTCGGTTGCAAGAGCTCGTGAAAAAGCTATCAGTTGGCGCTGTCCGGCAGAAATATTGCTGCCCTTTTCATATATCTGTGTTGATATGCCGTTTGGAAGCTTGTCTATTAAAACATTCATTTGCAGTTCGCTGATGATGTTAGCGATCTTTTGCCCGTCTTGAGAGCCCTCTGCAAGAAAAATATTGTCGAGAATCGTTCCAGAGAAGATGTTGACGTCTTGCTGTATCAGCCCGATCTTAAGTCGCAGCGAAGTTCGCGAATATTCGCGCAGGTCGATACCATCGATCAGAATCTGCCCATCGCTGTAATCGTAAAACCTTTTCAGCAACGAAGCAAGTGTGGTTTTTCCCGCCCCCGTATGCCCTACGATGGCAATTTTTTCGCCTTTTTTTACGGTAAAGCTCAGATTTTTTAAAACCGGTTTATCGGCGTTATACGAAAAACACAGATTCTTGAATTCTATGCTTTCGTTTAACTGCTTAAACTCAAGTCCAGCATCAAGATCTGGTTCCGGACGTTCGTCCAGTAAAGAAAAAACACGTTCTGCAGAAGCCATGGCGCTCTGAAAAATCGAGATTTTTTCGCTTATCTGCCGTACCGGGTCAAAAAACGACTGGGTGTAAGCGATAAAAGTTATCAGAAGACCAATACTGATCGCGTTGGTGCTTACCAGATAACCGCCGTATACTGTTACAATTGCCATGGTCAGAGCACTGAAAACTGTAACTGCCGGAACAAAAAATGAGTTGTAGAACACTGAATCAAGGTCAGCTTCGCGCAGTTCGGTGTTCATTGTGTCGAATTTTTCTTCTCGAGATTTTTCCTGGTTGAAAATATGAATGACGCCCATTCCTGAAACATTCTCGGCCAATGAAGCATTGAGCATTGCAAGTTTGGCTCTGGCAACCCTGAAAGCATCACGCATTTTGACCTTCAGCAACCAGGCGATATAAAACAATGCCGGTGATGTCAGCAACGCGGCCAGACCCAGCTTAAAGTCTAACACCAGCATCATCGTGCCGATACCAAACAATACGCATATTTCGCCGCTGACGTTGATCAGAGACGCCGAAAATAATTCTGCAAGCGTTGCAACATCATTGGTGATGCGGGTAACCAATCTGCCGACAGGAGTTCGATCAAAAAAATCTATCGGGAGCTTCTGTATGTGGGCAAAAAGACTGTTGCGCAGGTCATGCAGCACTTGTTGCCCTGTATATTGCAAAAGCCAGTTTCGAAATGCCGAAAGAACGAAAAAGGCCAGATGGCCGGCGGCATACAAAAGCACGTAATGCCAGAGTGAATCGTAACTTTTGCCTTTTATTCCGAGATCAACGGCTTTACCAAGCATCAGTGGCAGCGAAATCTGAATTGCCGTGCCCAGTATTACCAGCAGAATTGCCGTTAAAAAATGCGGCCGCCAGTTGCGCAGATATGGCCACATGCGCTTGGCCAGGCCACTGTCCCATGCCGGGGCTTTTACGTCATCTTCATTAAAATACGAATCTTCCATTTTATCTGTTTTCTTCCAGTTGAGCTTTTATTCTCTGGCGCTCCCATGCCCTGGCATAGCGACCGCGTTGCTGCAAAAGCTGCTGATGAGTGCCAGCTTCAGCTATTCTGCCATTGTCGAGATAAATAATGAGGTCTGCATCCTGTAAGCTTACAAGGCGATGTGACACTATGACACAGGTGCGTCGCTTTGCGGCCGTTCTCAAAGAAGAGAGAATCGCCCGCTCTGTTTCGGTGTCTACGGCGCTGGTGCAATCATCAAGAATCAGAAACGGTCGTTCTGCCGCCAGAGCTCTTGCCAGCGATACTCTTTGCTTCTGACCCCCCGAAAGATTTACTCCGCGTTCGCCAAGCAAGGTTTCCAGACCATCCGGAAACTCTCTTAAATCACTTTCCAGGCCCGCTTTTGCCGCAAAAGCTTTTGCAATTTCGGCCTGATTTTTATCGTCACTTGCAAACAGAATGTTCTCGCGGATCGTTTCAGAAAACAAAAAAGTCTCTTGGGGAACGTAAGAAAACAGGTCGCGCAGTTCTTTGATATGTATTTGCGAAGTGTCGCAGCCGCCGATGATTATCTCGCCACTCTCTGGAATATACATTTTCATCAGCAGGCGAAGCAAAGTGCTTTTACCGCTGCCAACCGGGCCGGTTATGCCCAGGGTCTGCCCTTCGCCAAGCTCAAAGCTGATATTTGTCACTGATTTCTGGTGCGTGCCAGGGTAACAAAAGTTTAAATCTTTAACCCTCAGAGCGTGTGATGACGGCTGTGCGCTGATGTCGCCCTCGTTTGTGTCAGCGGCAGCGGGTTCTCTCAAAATCTGCTGACAACGTTCCATAGAGGCCATGCTGCGCTGATAGAGATTTATTATCCAGCCGATGGCCATCATCGGCCAGCTCAGCTTGAGCATATACGACTCGAACGCGATGAATGAACCAAGAGTGATCGCGCCCGCAATTACCATTTTGCCCCCGACGAACAGTAATACAACCATTCCCATGGCAACTACCAGGTCGAGAGCCGGGTGAAAAAGAGATTCGACGGTTGCCAGTCTTATTTTGTCGCGCACAAAATCGAGGCCGCATCGGTTAAAGCGGCTTGTTTCAGTTTCCTCTGTTCTAAAACCCTTTATTACTCTGATGCCCGAAAGGTTTTCTTCGGCGCGTGATGACAGATCAGAAAGCCTTGCCTGCACATCTTTTGACCTGTTATGTATCGAGTTCTTGACCAGAACTACCATCGCCGGAATCAGCAAAAAGGGCAGCATGGTGATCAGGGTGAGTTTTGGCGAAAGCCAGAGCATAATGAACGGAACCGTCAGAAAATAAAACGAAGTGTCGAGCAAAACAAGAATGCCGATGCCGAGCATAAAGCGGATTTCTTGAATATCGTTGGTAAGGCGTGACATTATATCGCCGGTGCGAGTACGGCTGAAATAATGAAATGGCAGTTTGAGAAGATGTGCGAACATCATTTTGCGCAGGTCGTAAACAGATTTGTGAGAGGTTCCCAGAAAAAACTGCCGCCAGAAAAACCTGAAAACTCCCTGTATCAGCGATGTTGCGATTAACGCCATGCCGCAGTAGAGAAGGCTTCTGAAGCCGCTGCCCTGTTCTATGCTGTCAATAGCCATTTTAAGAATGACTGGTGGCAGGATATCGGCGATATCGACAATTATCAGCGAAGCGATTCCATAAAGCAGGTGCCGGCGGTATGGTGCCAGCAGCTGTACGGCAAATTGCCGTGGAGTAGGGTGATTATACGCCTGCGATGTCATACCCGCAAGACTAACCCGACCCCGCAGCAAAGTCAATATTTCACGTCGGGGTTATACTTTGAGCTGGGCTTTTAAGCGATCTATTCTGTTCTGCAGATCTTCGGTGTCGGGTTGAAACTTAGGAACATCGAGATACTTGGCGTAGAGCTGAAAACGTTGCAGATCTTTCGCTTCCAGAGCAGTTGTGTCCTGACCTGATGCGTCGGCAACTGCGTTTGCGGTGCAGTCGAGAATCATCTGTTCTTCGAGGCGGGCCTTGAGTTTGCGCACCTGCTGAATGCTTTCGAATAAATCTTTTGTCTGCGGGCATTCTTGAGTCAGCTCATCACTTGAGAGCGGAAACGGCGGAAGTTGCTGGTGCCAGAAAAAACGCATCTTGAAAGGAATCTCGAACGGAGCGTGCTCAAAATTGCCAGAGTATGGCTCGCTAAGCGGCCCGTATGGTGATAATTGAAAAGCATCTATGGCCGCTCGTCTGGCGTCAGCAGATGAAGAGCCGCTGTTGCCGGTTGCATGGTTCTCAAGAATCTTGTTGAGTTGTTCAAGGCGTGTCAGCCAACGGAAACGCAGAATCATTGCTTCGGCTTCACGAATCTTGTTGGCTATCGCAATGGATTTTTCCTGATAATTGCTGTTACTTGCAACTATTGCGTAGATATTGTTGCGCCAGATAATCGAGGCGGTTTCAAGCGACAGCAGCGCATATTTTTTGATACGGGCGGTGATAGTTCTGGCGGCCTGAATAAAAGTATCGGCAGAAGCCATAAGATCTGGGTCCTGCTTTGACCATTCCTTGTCAAAAAACGAATTTACGACCATTTGCAGGCTTTGCAGCATCTGAATAAGCTGGTCTTCGATTTTAAAATGCACAGAATAGGGAGATGATCCGGTTTTCATCATCAGACGGCGTATCAGAAAAGAAGTCATGATTGCTCTGATAAAATTGATGACGTCGAAGCCGGTGTAGACCAGCCCCGCCCAGAAGAGCATAAAGCTAAGCGGAAATGCAATATGAACGGCCATCATGAAGCTGCCGGTTATTACCGCCAGCAGAGAAATCAAAAACATCCAGCTGTGGGAGGGATTTGCCAGGTATTTACCGAATTCTTTGGCCATGTTGCTTGCAAGACTTTTTGCCGGGTTTACCGTTTCGCACATGTAATGAAACTTTGCCGGCACCGATGGCGCTGTTTCGAGGTATTCTTTTTCGAGCGGGTTCAATGTTTCATAAACCGGTCGCGCAATCCCGCATAGCGGGCAGGTTGCCGCTTTGGCTGCCACTGCAGTGTGACACTGCCTACAAAAATTTTTCAGCATTATGTTTTTGTTTTCCATTGCTCAAAAGTCTAAATCATCTCTGTACAATAATCAACACTGATCATTGCGAACAATGCGATTGATAAAAATGTTAATTTGCATTAAGTCGCTGGAAATTTTACCCGCCAAAGTACATAATGTAAGGGTATTCTAATATTTCAAGGTTGGTATTTAATGAATAAAAAACCCGCAATCAAATTGATTTTTGCCTTAATGTTGCTTGTTGCTCTGACTTTTGCCGCAGGTTGCGGCGGAGGGGGTGGCGGGGGTGGTGCTTCTTCTGGTACCGATTACGAACCGACTTCTGTATTGGCACCCAATACCCTGTCTACTCTCGCGGTTGACGGTGCTTTTTACGGTCATACAGATACGGCTGCCAACGTTTCGATAAAAATACCGGTCAGCAGCGAAGAAGTTCGTTTTGCTCTGACCGTAACCAACACATCAAACGTATCTCAGGCTATAGCTTTAAAGCCCGAAAGCTACGTCACCAATTCATACGCTGCGTCTGTAAAACCGGCGGTCATTGCCTCAGCTCGTCCGCTGTCGGCCATTGAAGAAGCCAGGGCCAGACAATTGCCCACTGAATTGCGCCTGCGTGAAATTTTTCTCGACAATATGCGACGTAATGCCGGCAATATCCGTGCCAGCCGTTCTCTTCGGGCCAGCAATCATTCTGGCGAACAGGAAGGCGACCTGGTAGACCTCTGGATA
>SABV01000022.1 GCA_009928855.1 Erysipelotrichia bacterium
GTTGCTCAGGGTGGCGCCGCAGGTTCTGTTGCCGATGATGGAGCAGCAGCTCAGGCTGGTACTTCTGGAAAAGCGACTATAGGCAGCAAATTCAAGTCTGGCTATCAAGCCGGCAAGGCAATGACCAACCAGGGTGTTCAGAATGTTAAAGACAGTCTTAAATCTGGCTTTAGCGCTAAAAACCTGCTGGTTACAGCCGGTATCACTGTCGGTGTTGACCTTGCAACTCAGATTATGCGCGGTGAAAAACCCAGCGTGAAAAAAGCTCTCAAGACTGTCTGCAGCGCAGAATTTGTTGGTGGCGTTGGTGGTGCAGTTCTTGGCGCGGCCGCAGGCTCGTTCTTCGTTCCTTTCCTCAGCGCTGTTCCGGTTGTTGGTGGGGTTTTGAGCGCGCTCGCCCCTTCATTCGGTTCTATCATAGGTTCTTCAGTTGGTGCCTATGTTGCAGGCGACCTCAAAAACGGTAAGTTTTCGATCCGTGAAGCTTTTAAAAGCATCGACTGGGTCAGCGTAACCGGTCAGGCAATCGGTTCTACTGCCGGTGCCGCACTTGGTTCGTTCCTTGGCCCTGTTGGTACGGTTGTGGGTGGTATGGTTGGTGGTTATCTCGGCAACTGGGCTGCAAAGAAAATTGCCGGCCTGTTCCGCAAAGATAAATCGGCCAATATGCCTGAGCTTGCAATGCCTACTGGCACAGGCACTCCGGTTGGCGGCGGTGCTGTAGTGACTATCGGCGGCGATGAAGCAGTCGTTTCTGACGCTGCTCCTGCTGTAAGCGGTGATGACACCGTGGTTATTGGCGGTGACGGTGTTGTGATCGGTGATTATGAGTCTGAAGTGGCTCTTGCATATAGCAAATACCAGGAACTTTACAAACTGTATAACGATATGCTTACGCAGGGTCGCCAGGAAGACGCTCTCACCGTTGCTGCTTCAATGAATGAAGCTAAAAAGGAATACGATACGCTGCGCGCTAAGGGCAGCAAGTGATAAGCAAATTTCTCTAAGCGTAAGTTAATAATAGAAGGGACTCAGGTTTTTCTGAGTCCCTTTTTTTTATCTTCTGATTCTTGTCATTCAGTATTGTGGGGTTGAGGTTTTTTGTGGTGGAGAAAGATGAATGGTGTTGTTAAAGTTTTTTTATAATGAGCATTGTTACATCATCAGGGTATGGACCGGGAACTCTAAAACTGTTCAGCCGTTGCATCATTATTTTGAGAGCTTCATTGGCGCCGGTTTTTTGGCGCATTAAGCTTTCGAAACTATCACGAAATCTATTGTAGCCATACATGTCGCCCGTCTGGTCAGAGCACTCAATAATGCCGTCGGTGTAAAGTATTACTGAATCACCCGCTTGCATAATGCGGGTTTCTACTTTTGACTTGCGCTTTTTCATTGCCCCAAGCGGCATAGACGGCAGTTCTATCTCGTCAGACGAGTCTGTTGCCGCGTGATAAAGCCTTGGGTATGATTGCCCGGCGTTCTCTATTTCAAGCTTGCCGGTTGCGGGGTCTAATACCATTATGGCCAGGGTCATAAACTTATTGCGTGGCTTCAGTTCACGGTTAAAAAGGGCATTCAGCATGTCAATCAAGCCAGAGGGAAATAATTCGCCGCTGGCTTCTGTATAATTTACGGTTGCTTTTGCCATCGCCATTGCCAGTGCAGCTGATATGCCGTGCCCGGTTACGTCTCCGAGCACAAAAGCCAGTCTTCCATCGTTCAGTTCTATTACGTCGTGGTAATCGCCGGCAAGGTCGGTTGCAGATGTGTTAAAAAAGGCTATATCATAACCTTCCGGAACGATCGGGCCCGCCGGCAGAAGACTTTCTTGAACGATTCTGCCGTATTCAAGCTCTTCAAGCTCACTTATAACTCTGTTGAAGGCGGTTGCGAGACTACCAAGTTCGTCCCGGCGCCTTACAGATATTCTGAATTCCTTGTGACGATTTCTAATGGCTTTAATTCCGTTGTTTAAATCATTTAATGGTAATATTGTCAGTTTTGTGATAAGTGCGGCTCCGAGCAGTGACATTACGAGGGCGACAAGAGAGCCGATAGCGAGTTGCCATTTAAATGGCGCAAGCGTTTTAAGGCGCTCATTTTGCGAGATCAGGTGAAAAAATACGTGAGTGTTTATGTTTTTTTCTGGTTTAGCGGTCACCCAGAATGGTTGCTGGTCTATGAGTATTTCTCTGAAAATGACCCGGTTGGTGCGAAAACTTGTTATGGCTGTATTTAGTAATTGTGTGGCCGGCAGGCCCGGTTTTTGGGGAAAAACCCTGAAATTGCTGAAGTGGTAATTTAATTCGCTTGCCAGTTGCATTGAATCAGGGGGGAGGCGTTTTGTTTTTAGCTCATCCTGTACCTGTTGCAGATAAATTTCGAGCATTTGCGTTGTAACATTCATAAATGCCGGGCCAGTTGCTATTTCTGGGTATACATCCCAATACCAGGTGGTCGGAAATGTTCCCATTCTGAATAACCATAGCCGCCCGCGTTGTCTTATAATAGTAGCCATTCCTATTTCATCTGTTGAAAGAATGGATTCGCTGACAACTTCTGCCGGAGTAATTTTATTAGCTGCCGCACCCATTCTCGCAGGTGCCAATAGCTTTATGGCGATGCGGCTGAACACATCCATTGCCTCAGATACCCCGTGTACCTGGCGATCATCTGTTGTGAAGAGAACATTGCACTTGTCGTCCCTCACTTCTATACGAGAAAGAAGTCGTGGTATGGAATGCTTGTCGAGGTAATGACGAAACATCTTTTCTGAGGCTGGTTCTGTTATTAGAGCTTTGCGTATGTCTGCACTCATGGCTTTTATTTGCTCGATGCGTATGTTATACATTTTTTCGAGAGGCTCTATTGCGGCTATGCTTTCGCTTACGATACCGTTTTCTATTACTTCTTTTCTGTCTGCAATGGATGTTGCTCCGATTAATATTGTAAAAATAACCGGAAAAACTGAAGCCATTGAGAATAGGCCGAGTATTCTGTATTTTATAGAAATCGAATCAAGGCTGTCTGAGATTTTGGAGCCGGGAGCAATATTGGCGCAGGCGGTTAAATATATCAGCAACGTCAGGCAAAACATCAGGATTGCGAAGCTTTGTAGATTTTCTGCCCAGCATGGCCGGGTATTTTCGTGGTCGTCATGGCTGATAACGCGGCACCAGAAAGCGCCGGTTTCGTCGTCGGCAAAATACCAGATAAATCCGTTTGCAGACGTATAGTTTTGCCCTGAAATGCGGGCTTTGATTCTTGCTGCAGCGGTCTGGTCTTCTGTAAGACCAGTTGGAGCGATCCATTTTTGTATTTCGGGATTTCCGGCGCCGAACTTATCGCGTTCGGGGTTTATTATTGTGAAACGTTCTATAAATGTGGGTATGCTGGTTGCTATAAAGAAAACGCCAAGTCCATCAGGGTAATCGTTCCAGTAGTAGAAGCGATCTTTTTGGAGCCCTTTATAGCGTTTCTGCGTTGCTTTGCTTATTTTCATCAGTTCAAGGCGATGTCCGGGGCCAAAAGTTGCCAGCATTGAGCTATGTACCTGACGTTGTGCTTCTGCAAAATCATGCCCGGTCGTATATAGCTTTTGCATAAGCCCGGAGAACAGGCGAAGATCTTCGGGAGTTTCATTAAAAGCTTTTATCAGCTTGTTATTGCGGTAAAAAAATGCTTTTAGTGGGGTTTTGTAATTATTTATGCATCTGGCGATTTCATTCTCGAGTTCTGGGCTTTCGATGCCTGCTTGTCTTGCTGTTGATATGAGCTGCTGAAATCTGTTCTGGATATACGCCTCATCGGAAGTTTGTGCGATAACCTGGTCAAGACTGCTTTCGAGGCTTTTCAGTGATTTGCGTTCGTGTTCCAGTTTGAGTTTTTCGGCTGTTTGTGACGCTATAAGTGCAAGAAAAAGCAGCATTATTCCTGTAAAAATTACTGACAGGCGGCCAAATGAAGCTGCTTTGTGTTTGCTGTCAGGCTTCATCTGTTTTATCTCCGTTTTTACGAATAAGTGCAAACATAGAGATATCGTCTGATTGACGATTCTCACACCACTTTCTGAAGCGGCTTTCCATAGTATCTACCAGAACTTTTGCATTGACGGTAGACATTTCGCGAGCCCAGATCTCGATTTTATCGAAACCAATATTGCGCATTTCCAGGTCGTGAGCCTCCAGAAAACCATCTGTCATGCACAGCAGCTTATCGCCAGGAGACATGTTGACGGTTAGCGATCTGGCGGGTGTCTGTCTGGCTATTCCGAGGGGGTAGGCCGGTAGCCCAATCCATTCTGAAGAGCCGTCAGCGCAGAGTTTTAATGGATATATGTGCCCTTTTACAACCAGCTCTATCTGATGAGTTTTTATGTTTAAAACGCCGCAGATAATGCCCATGAACATTTTTTCTGTAGGATTTTCTCTGAGCATATGATCGATTTGATCAGCCAGGCTGGCGGGCGAAAGCTGTGCGCTTCGGCTCCAGTGAAAGGTTACTGCGCGCGTAAATGCCATCATGAGCGCAGAGCCGACTCCGTGCCCGGTCAGGTCTCCGACTAGAAACAGAAGGTTGCCATCCGGGAGCTGAAAGCAGTCAAGGCAATCGCCGCCAAGATCAGAAGCTGCTTTGATCATGCCATAAAGTGAATATTCCGGAATCTCCGGAAATGTGCTTGGGACAAGCCCTTCCTGGACGTTGTGTGCTATCTGCATATCGTAGCTTTCGGCCATCATTTCGTTGAAAGCGCTGAAAAGATTTACAAATTCATCTTTGCCATTCGGCACAGGCAGGCGCATTTCAAAATTCCGTTGTGCAAGAGCCTGGATTCCTGTTTCAAGGCTGGTGAGAGGCGATATCAGCTGACGTGATATCCATGTTGCGATTGAGATAAGCATGATAAATGCGACCAGGCATCCGAGAAAAATTCGCGATTTCATGCGCGCCAGGGCCAGGTTAAAAGGCTCTGCTGAGCAGAAAGCGACGAGGCAGTTTCCTGAAAGTTCAGATGATGGGATGCAGAGAGCGAACCCGTCGAGCTTGTCGGTAAGCTGTCGAAACTGCGCTTTGCCTGACACATAAGCTGTTTCGGCCAGTTCTAATGTTTGCTGCTCATGAGTTTTAAGTGGTGGCAGCGACCATTTATAGGCGGTCGGATGGAAGGCGGAAAGTAGCAGTGAAGTGCCATTTATCGCCTGAGGAGTCTTTTGCAGGTTTTTTAGATAGTTTTTTATGCTGAGGAAAGTAGACAGATCTACCATGACAATTGCGCAGTCACCTGCGCTTTTGGGAAGCAGTCTGTAAAAAAGCAGGCTTTCGGAGTTACCGGTGCTGACTAATTGCAGGCGATCAGGGTAGTTAAGCAGAGTGCCAAAACCCATGTCGTCTTTGTTTACCATTGAGTCAGAAAAGGGATTACCGTTATATTCGTGCTCACTGAGGCGTTCTGGGGCGTATCTTTCAACCAGTTTTCGTGACAGTGACTTAAATACTGTTTCGCGACCGGCAGAGAATTCTGAGGCATTTCTGAATAGAAGTTTGCCGGCAGAGTTGCGCACAGTGATCACGGCGTCAGGAAATAGCGCTGTAATTTTTTTTGCCATGGTAATCGTTTCGGGGTCATTCTGGCCGATGCCAGGCCTGTTGGTCATCTGCACCAGCTTTGTAGAGCATTCGGCCAGATATTTATGAAAATTCGGGACTATGTTTCCGAGGGTTTCTTCTTGTGCTGAGCGCAGTTTGTTAAGGTGAATCCGGGTAAAAATGTCGATATTGTTGATGGTTGTGAGGGCTATGATGCTCAGTGGAATGAATGACGAGGCAAAGAACATTATTATTACAAGTTTTTTGAGAGAAAGAACTGTTTTGCTGCTGGCCATGAGCGGGGCAGGCAGTATGCACAGCGCAAGTATCGCCAGAATAAGGCGGCTCATATTGAATAATCGTGAATATGGTGCGGGTTTATCGGCAAATGCTGCGTAGAATCTTCTGGCTGAGGCCGTAGAAATAAAATGCCATTGCATGCCTGCAAAGCTGCCGGAGTCAGAAGAATTTTCTGTTAGATGGCGCAGTGCTCTCGCCGAGAGCGAGTTTGAAGTCTGGTATTTTTCTGTGAGCATGCCAAATTTTCTCAAATCGTCGGGCGGATTAAATTTTTCGGCATATTTTTTTAAAATTGAAGCGGGCGATGGCAGATTCTGGCATGTTATTATAAGCCCCCCCTTTGGGCGGGCTGTCCAGGCAAGAACACCTTCGCAATTTTTGAGAACTGTGTCTATGATAACTTCAGGGTTGCCCCTGAGCGAGTTCAGGTCTTTGCCATACCCAAAGGCAAATTCAATTTTTTTATCCAGGCTTTTGCGACCTTGTGAGACCTTTTTATGGTCTGTTTCGTGTAAAAAGGGAAACAGATTGCGCATGAGCCAGAGGTTTTCGGGGTGTGCCGGTGCGGTTTTAGTTAGTTTTCCATGTTTGTTGAACTGGTATATTGATAACTCCAGGCCGCTGGAACGCAGGCAGTCTTCTCTGACGGCATTCAGGTCAATCTGGTGATTCTCGCTGCAGATGCGCAGAACAGGCAAAATATTTTTGGTGAGGTAGAGCCTTGGTTCTGTTTTTGTCGCAATTTTTTCTACAACGAGACGCTGTTGTGTTTTTAAATTATTAAAAAAGGACTCGTTAGAGCTGTTTATGTGCGATTCAAGACCAAAAAAGAGGGCAAAAAAAATGGCAAACAACATCATGAAAAGCGTGAGCTTTTCTGAAAGGTTGCTATTTTCGGGTCGATGATCCATAAATCCTCACCGACATTATCGCATGCATCAGGGAATATTGCCAACCAGTTGTGTCATGTAAGGGGTTTGCGTCGGATAGGCATGGTCATGCAGCGGCAACCGCCGCCACCTCTAGCGAGTTCTGAACCGTCTATGGTAATGACATATTTGCCGTATTTATTCAGATCCACCTTGTTGTTTACAACATCCGTAGCATCGATAATGGAAAATCCTTTGCGGTCAAGCTCTTCGATTGTATTGATGTTTCGACGATAACCGATGATGCGCCCAGGTCCAATGGCGAAGAAGTTTGCGCCACTATGCCATTGTTCGCGTTCCTGAACCCATGAGTCGGAGTTGCCGCCACAAAACACAGGATTTAACGGCATTCCCAGTTTTTCCAGGGCAGAGAGCAGGTTGTGTTCTTCGCCTATTTTTACCTGCCCGTTGTCGATACTTATCAATACTGTTTTATAGCGGTTTGGCTGCATTATTACGGGGTCGTAGATCATGCATATATCGCGGTCCAAAAGGGTAAAAACCATGTCGAGATGTATAAATGATTCTGGTGTCAGGGGGAGTTCCTGGACCAGTATGTGCTGGGGTTTTTTGAGCGATTTGAAGTGTTCTACCAGAAGATCTACTGCTTCGGGGTTGCTGCGGGCGCCAATACCTACTATGATAATGTCTTCTCTTGCGACCAGAACGTCGCCGCCTTCGATATTGGCTGTTTCAAGACTCTGCATATCGAGAGTCTTTACCGAAAACATTGGGTGGTAGTCAAATATGGCTTCCATTATTTTGGCTTCGCGACTTCTGACCTTGTTAGCCATGCGTGAAATCAATATCCAGTCGTTGATTACCACTGCAAGATCGCGGGTAAAGAAAAAATTATGAAGTGGGCGCAGGGTGTAGCGTTCATTACTCAGAAATCGAGAGAGATTGTCTTTTTTCATCAATACGCCCTCAAGAAGGCAGCGACAAAGGTCTTTGTCTTTGAGAGCGAGCAGATCAGGGCAGATTTCCATGGCGTTTTCGTTGCGGCATATTTTTTCAACGAGACTTGTTTTTACTTTGGCGTTATGTAAGACCTGTTCAAGCAAGGTTTTTACCTGAAAAACGCCGGTTGTTTTTTCAAGGACTATTCGCAACTCGTCATACTCCATCGAAGCGACAGAAAGATTCAGGACGTCACTGTAAAGTGCTCTTTCGGCATTGCCGGGAGTCATGTTTTCTATTTCCAGGCCGGGAGTGTGCAGAATAACGCCTTCAAGTTCGCCTACTTCAGAGGTGATCGTTACTTCGAATTTATTCTGCTGTGATTTCATAGGTATCCTTTTGTGATCTGAGAGTTTAGCGCAGCCAATTTACAATAAAAGACATGGTTTTATCAACCGTGTCTTTTATTACAAAAGCTCTGCCCCTGTATTTATGAGGCGATGATTATTTTGCGAAGCTTTCCATGAGTGATTTTACCGTGATTATCAAATTTTCGGCCATGATAAATATTGTTGGCACAAAGGTGAGGGTAATCATGGTCGATACCAGAAGCCCGCCTGATACCGAAATAGCCAGCGGTTGGTAAAAATCGGCACCGGCGCCGATTCCCAAGGCCAGTGGCAACATTCCGAGCATCGTAGTGCACACTGTCATAAGAATAGGCCTAAATCTGAGTTCACCGGCGGCAATTGCAGCTTCAATATTGTTTTCGTTCAGCTCGCGTCGGCGTTGCAGGATATATTCGATGAGAATAATGCCGTTGTTAACTGCGATTCCCGCAAGCATGATGATGCCGATCATTGCTGTGACGCTGAAGGCGAAGCCCATTATTTGCAAGCCCGCAACCACTCCGATGTATGAAAGCGGTATGGTAAACATTATCAAAAACGGGTAAAGGAGCGATTCGAATTGAGAGGCCATGATCATGTATACAAGAAGAATAGAAGCGAGTAACGCAATTGCCAGATAACCGAAAGCTTTTACCATTTCTTCATTTTCGCCGCCAAAGTTAATGCTGTAACCTGGGGGAAGTTTTATATTGCTGATTCTATTATTGATATCGGCGGTAATGGCACCGATTGGTCTTTCATCGGGGTCGCCCTGAACAATAAGGCGCCGCGCTATATTCTTGCGTTCGATAATGCTGTAGCCGCTGGCAGGTTTGAATTCGGCAATCTGAGAAAGTTTGACGAACTTGCCTTTTTCGAGCGAGATTTCGAGTTCTTTCAGGCGTGCAATCTTGTCTTTCGAAAGGTCAGCCGCCTCGACTCTGATGTCATACTCATCGCTTTGTTCCCTGTATTTTCCGGCTACTGTGCCGTAGACGTGGCTTCGTGCCATTTCGGCAATTTTGACCAGGCTCAGACCCATGTCTCGTATTTTTTCGCGGTCGAAGACCAGTCTGAATTCAGGTCTGCCTGTATTGATGCCATTTTCGAGATCTTTCAGGCCTGGCACGTCTTTTATCTGCATGTAAATTTGCTGGCAAATATCTTCAATGACAGCGAAGTCATCGCCCATCACTTCAATTTGAATTGATTTGCCGCGTGAAGGCTTGCCCATGCCGGGTTCTTTGTAATTGATAGTGCTGATGCCTGCTATGGTATTTACCTGTTCACGGGCTTCACGGATTACTTCATTGGTTGTTTTGGTGCGATCTTTTTTAGGTGTCAGTTTTATTGAAAGGCTACCTTTGCCAACGGCCGAATTAGTAATGACTTTGCTTACTTCAGGGATTTTAAGAAAAATGTTTTCTATCTGTCTGGTGACTTCGTCTGTTTTTTCGACGCTTGTCCCTTCTGGGGTTTCAAATTCGACGTTCATTTCGCCGCGGTCCATTGATGGAAAAAATGTAGTGGGCGGTTGAAATTTCAGGCTTATTACGAATACCGCAATAATGAGCAGAGTGTAGCCGAAGCGCAGATACCAATGGCTCAGAAGAGCTCTCAATACTCGCAGATATGCCTTGCGCAGCAGATTCATGATGATGCCGTCGATAATCGGAAAGAGAATTTTTGATGTCAGAAAATTGAAGATTTTGAACGCAGCTGCAATAACGAGAGGAATGAGAAGAACTGCCAGAAAAATTGCCGATGCAGCGATAAGGCTGTCTATGCCGGGGTTGAAGGTTATGCCTGCGAGAGGGGTTTTTTCAAGCAGTTTTAGAATAGCCGGGTTGTTTAATCCCTTGTAAAATCCGATGGCTGGCAGCAGAAACATTGACGAGGCAGCGATCACAGATTTTTTGGGGTGTGTTTGCAGCCATTTGAAGAGGGCTTTGTACATTCTGAAAATAATGGTTTCGATGAACGGGCCATCTAGAACCAGGAATCTTGAGCACAACATCGGAATAAGGGTGACAGCGACTATCAGCGATGCCGTGAGCGAAAAAATTATTGCCAGAGACATATTGAAAAATATTTCTCCAACTATAGCGGGAACAAAGCCTATTGGCAGAAAAACTGCTACGGTAGTGGCTGTTGACGCTATAACCGGCATTAAAACTTCTTCAGAAGCTTTGGCTGCCAACTCTTTACGGTCGCCATTGGGGTGATCTTTATAAAAGCGGTAGATGTTTTCCATTACGACAATGGCGTTGTCTACCATCATGCCTATGCCTAGAGCCAATCCGCCAAGAGTCATGAGGTTGAGCGATATATCTTCTTTAAAGCTCAGAAGGCCGAATGTGGTAAGAATAGCGATGGGAATGCTTGTGCCTATAATCAGTGTCGAGCGATAGTTCTGGAGAAATGTGAACAAAACTATTATGGCGAACAGACCACCCATCAGGGCATTGTCTTTAACCATCTGAATTGTGTCTCTGATAAAGGCGGTCTGGTCAGTTCCGATTGTGATGCTCAAGCGCCCCTTATATTTTTCTACGAGCTTTGGAATAAGCAACTGGGCGGCGTCAGAGATAAGAACAGGGTTCGCGTCTGCTGATTTTTTTACTTCGAGAGTAACCGATGGTTGCCCGTTAATTCGTGAAGTTGACTCAATGTCTTTGTACAGATCTTCAATGGTAGCAATTTCTGAGAGGTAGATCGGGCGCCGATTGATTTCCTTGATGATTATGTTGCCAAGTTGCTGAGGTGTTTTTACCTGGCCTTCTGAACGCAGCAGGTATTTGAAAGACCCTTCGTTTATATTACCCAGCGGGGTATTCTGGTTGTCTTTGCTGACTGCGGTAATTACATCATCGATTGTCAGTTCATAAGCAAGCAGGCGATCGGGTATGATTTTAACCCTGATTTCGCGTTGCAGACCGCCTTTTACCTCAACGTTAGAAACGCCGCTGATCTGCTGAAAAGCAGGTTTAATCTCGCGGTCGGCGATACGTCTGAGTTCCACGAGATCATAATTCCCCCCAAGCGCGATGTTGAGAACGGGAAAAGAGTTGATATCGACTTTTGAGACCGTTACCTGTTCCATGTCGCGAGGCAGGTTTCTTTTTGCCTGGTCTACTTTTGCTCGCAGGTCTACTGCAGCGAGGTCGAGGTCGGTGCCGAATTTGAAGTTGATTATGGTTTGCGAGATGCCCTCTGATGAATAAGACTCGATTTTATCTATGTTTTCGACAGAGTTGATCTCGTCTTCGATCTTTTTGGTAACAATCGTTTCTATTTCGGCGGGGTCGACACCCGGATATGGAGCCAGAACAAAGGCTACGGGTATGTCTATGTTGGGAAAGAGTGCTACGTTAAATACGAGAAATGCGCCGATGCCCACCAGGGCCATGCCCAGCATCAGCATTGTTACTGAAACAGGTCGTTTGATAGATGTTCTGGGAATACTCATATTCAGTTTTCTGCTTTGTTTGTAGTGTTGGTGCTCTGGTTGTCGTTGTCGTTTCCGTTGTTTCTGACTGTGACTTCGCTGTCTTCGTCCAGATTGTCCTGGCCGATGGTTATAATTTCATCATTGGCTGAAATCTCTTTTGCGTAGGTCATTTCGCCTTCCTGGGCAATTATATTGATTTTTTGTTTGTGGGCTTTACCGTTTTTAACGGTGAAGACAAAAAAATCGCCACGGAAATTTCTTATTGCCTGCGAAGGAAAAAGAGGTGCATTGTCGAATTGCTCAAGAGTGATTTGCCCTTTTACGAACATGTTGCCGCGAAAAAACAGGTCTGAATTTTTAACTCTGATTCGCACCTTGAAAGAACGTGAGTTATCAGCGTTAAGGTCTATAAATGCCACTACGCCATGATATTTTTCTTCAACCAGACAAGTCTGTCCTTCTTTTATGTTTCTGATTTCAGATTCTGGAATCCTGGCATCGACGTATATATCATCCAGGTCGATAATTCGACCCATATTTTGACCTCTGGCCATTGCTTGCCCGAGTTCGATCGAACGTTCGACGAAATACCCGTTGATTGGCGAACGAATAACACATCGGTCAAGGTCCAGCTTAGCCTTGTCATAGTCTGCCTGGGCTTGTTTAAATGTGGTTTTGCCCTTGATTAAATTAGTCAGGGCCGCGTCAAGACTCTTTTGCGTGATTGCTTTGCTGTCAAAAAGTGTTTTGTTGCGCTGATAGTCTTTTTCGTCTTCCTGAAACTGCTGTTTTGACCGCTCCAGAGCAGCTTCCATCTGACGAAGCGTTATGGCAAAACGAATATCGTCTATTTTGCCCAGGGGTTGGCTGATAGAAACTTTTTGCCCATCTTCTATCATTATTTGTGAAACCGGGCCATTTACATCGGCTGCAGCAAAGGCTTCAACTACCGGTCTGGTTTCTCCGGTAAATTGAAGAAGTTTGCGGATGGTGCCATTTTCGGGTTTGATTGTGGCTACATTGACCTGCCCGAAAGAGGTCGCAGTAACGCAAATAAATGCGATAAGATATGCTTTGACAGATTGTCTCATTTTGCTTCTCCAAGCTTCAAAGTCTGCATCAAAAAGTCAATGTTCAGTGCTGAAGCGTTCTGGTCAAGCTGGTAGAGTTCGTCGAACCGGTGCATCAGCAGAAGAATTTCGGTGAGACGTTCTCTTTCGTCGTAATAAGCTTTAATAGCTGTTTGCGATGAGTTGGTCAGCAGGCGCTGGGCATCTACAAGCTCGACGATAGACGAGGCTCCTTCCTGATAGCGGGTAAAAACGATGCGCATGTTTTCATAGCTCTGTTCGGCCATTTTTTCAGAAAAGCTGATTCGTGCCAGAGCCTCGTTATAATCTGCAACCGCTTTTTCAAGCAGGGCTTTTTTCGTGTTCGAAAGATCTTTAATTCGCAGTTTAACGATTTCTTCTGATTTTTGGGCGGTGCGCACTGCATTCTCTATGTCATTGCCATTATAAACCGGCGTAGAAAGCACAAAAGTAGTGGTAAAGTCTTTAGTGCCTTCTATTGGGCCAAGTTTGCGACCGTGATTATACGATGCATCCAGACTCAAGGTTGGCAGATTAGCGCTTCTGGCTGAACGCACTGTTTTATGCAGAATTTTTAGATCGGTTCTGACAAGGTTAATGTCGTTATCAATTTTGAAGAGTTCTTCAAGTAGAGTTTCTGCAGCGTAGCTGGCTGGCGCAAATTTAAGGCCGTTGGCAAGATCGAGCTTGATAGTTTCAGGGTCTTGAACGTCGAGAACTGCGGCAAGATCATACTTGAGATCGCCGAAACTGTTCTGTGCCTTTAAAAGTTCTGTATTTGAATTCAGCTGTTCGACTTCTATTCGAAGAATATCGTTGTGAAGCACCAGACCGAGCTCTTCGTTGAGTTTGGCGACTTTCATCAGTTCTCCGATGAGAACGAGATCTGTCTGATGAATTTTCACCAGTTCCTGGTCGCGCACCAGTTTAAAATAAATTTTAGTGAGATCGCGCAAAACCTTGATTTTCTGGTTATCTTTATAGGTTTGTTTGATATCAGTTTTGAGTTTGGCTATTTCTTTCTGAATAATCGGAATTCTGCCGAGCCCCGGGTAGGTCTGAGTGAGTTTCAATGCGTAGGTAAGCATTGTGTCGATGCTGCTCGGGCTGTTTTTCTGGTAATCATCCTTGAAGTCTTTATGAGTTTTGGCGACATTAAAATTGAGGTCTGGAATCATGGCGTTGAGAGCTTTTTTTTCATCGATAAAACTCTGTTCAATTTCGAGGTTGGAAATTTTCAGGCCCAGGTTGCTGTCTAGCGCTATTTGAGCCAGCTCTGCAAGGTTGGCGGCTCGGGCGACTGGTAACGAGGCCGCGAAAAAACACAACAACATAATGAGGGTTCTGCTATTTTTCATGATGGTAAGACTCCATTTAAGATTATCTCCACTGTATCTTCAAGTTCACCTTCTGTGAACGGTATTCCAAGCTTAAAAGCTCTGAAAAGGTAAAAGTGTGCAGCGCCCACAACTAGCGCTGTCATGGCTTCAACATTTAGTTTGCGTATGTTTTTGGCTGCTATCGATTTGTTAAGAAAATTTTCAAGATGCAAGATGCTGGGCATATTTTGCTTGGAGCAGGTTTCATGTTTTTGTCCGCGAAGCTGCTGATCGCGTGCAAACTTTATCAGGCCAAGTTTTTGGTGCATTTTGAAGACTTTTACGACGGTTCTGATGGTTTCTGTAAGGTAGTCTCTGACCGGCAGATGGTCGGGGCAATTGA
Organism: Erysipelotrichia bacterium; assembly: GCA_009928855.1. GTDB lineage: Bacteria > Muiribacteriota > Ozemobacteria > Ozemobacterales > Ozemobacteraceae > Rifleibacterium. The sequence goes on from SABV01000022.1 coordinate 14,372, forward strand.
TTTCGAGTTCGTTGCCAAGCAATTCTTTGAAGCTGTTTTCGAGTTCATCAAAAAGGGCTTCTTTGCTCTGAAAATATCGATAAAAAGTTCCTTTTCCGCATGTTGCCCGCCCAACTATGTCGTCGATGGTAGTACACTCGAACCCTTTTTCGTAGAAGATGTCGAGCCCTGCCTGCAGTAAAAGATTTTTTTTGGTCTGTTTGTGTAACATGATCAGCATATCTTTCGTTAGACTTATTTATAGCAGCCTGAGACCTTCGACTGACTAGTCAGTCAGTTTTAGTCTGTTTTGTTTTAAAAGTCAAGGTTAAGAAATGTAAATAGCAATTTGCCCTGAGCATCAAAATTGAACAGTTTTGAATTGCGCGAAGCTTTAAAAATCGTGTCATTTGCTCTGATGACACGATTCTACATTTTTGATGCGTCATAAAATGTGTTATGATGTTTTGCTGATTATATTGCTTATGTGTGGCGGGGTTTATGCAGCCTGATATTTTGGTATTTAAAGGTTTGGGGCCTCGATTTTCTGAGGCTTTAAATATTAGAACGCTGGTTTTTGTCGAAGAGCAGAATGTGCCTTGTGAGCTTGAGCGCGATGAATTTGACGCGGTGGCATCGCATGTGCTGCTGACCTGTGATGGGGTGGCTGTTGCTACCGGGCGCGTTTTTTCCGACCCTGAATGCTTTGAAACTGCCAGACTTGGGCGAGTTGCCGTTTTGAAAAATTTTCGCGGGCGGGGGTTGGGTCGGGTGCTTATAAAAGAGCTTCTGCGCATAGTCCGCAGCAATAGGCAATACCGGCGGGTGATGATTCATGCTCAAAAAACGGTTGCGGGTCTGTATGCCGGTTTTGGTTTCAGGATTGTTGGCGTAGAATTTTTTGAGGCTGGTATTCTTCACCAGGAAATGGTTCTTGAGCTGGTGTGACTTTAAAAGCTTTTTTCTGGTAATAAAAAACCGCTCCGTTGCCGGAGCGGTTTTGGGTGTTACAGATTAGTATTTTGAGTATCTATCGCCTCTGTCGCCTCTGTCGCCGCGATCACCACGATCGCCTCTGTCGCCGCGATCATTGCCACCACGGTAGCCGCCGCGATCTCCGCCGCTTCTCGGCCTGTCGCTTCTGGCTTCTTTCGGGCGAGCCTGATTAACCTTGATGTTGCGACCGTTCATGTCTGATTCGTTCAGAGCCTGAATAGCTTCTTCAGCTTCAGCATCTCCGGTCATTTCAACAAAACCGAAGCCTTTTGATCTTCCGGTGTCGCGATCTTTGACGATGCTGGCGGATACGACTTCACCATACTGACCAAACATGGTCTTGAGCTGTTCTTCGGTTGCGCTGTAGGGCAGGTTACCAACGTAAATGTTCATTCAAAAAAATCCTTAAAGACAATTATCCGGGGTGGTTTTAAGTAAATGCCATCTGATCGGTAAACCACACGCGAAACCGACTGACAGCCACAAGCTATGATAGCTCGCAAACTCATCGAATCATACCCGCGGGTTATTAAAATGTCAATAGCAAATAACAAAATATACAGCAGTTTTCATAGCATTTGAGAGTGCTCTGTCTGGGGCAGTCAATTTCGGTTTCTAAAATGCTCTTTTACCTGGCAGGTAAAGGCATCGAGCTGCATCTGTCTGCCCTGGTTTTCGCTTCCTGAATAAACCGCGGTTATTATCGGAGTGGTGTGGTAATCACGGCGGATTTTTTCGATTATGGCGGCCGAAGCGTTGCCTACCATGCAATTGAAGCATATTGCGTTTATTACTCCATCTGCCCCATGTTCTATGAAGTCGACGATTTTGGCTATATTAACCAGCAGCAGTTCATAATAATTGTTGTTCATATAGGGCCCGGCCAACTTCAACATTTCAAGGTAGCCAGGCTCCCTGAGGTGTTCTACTCTGTTGCCGACCGTGTTTCGTACACGCCATGCACCAACCATCGCTCTTAAAGCGACCGCGCCTGTACCTATGATTCCGCCCAGTTCGAATTTTTCGAGGCTTTGTAAAAAGCTTGAAGTTATGCCGCAGTCGAGAAGGTCTATTTGTGATGGCGATGGCCAGACCTCCAGACCCTGCGATTCCAGCCACAAAAAGAGGTTGTTGTTGGCCACCTCGTTTACCTTTGTATAAAGATCACCGGCGATTCCGACAATGGGTCTGCGATGATTTCGCTCGACTGGCACGGTTGCCAGCGCCTGCAGTGATTCGTTAAGTGCCGTCATGACATTGCCGGCAGCGATTCCTTCTCTGATGCGTGTCAGGTTCTGATGATGAATGTTTCCGGTCATGCCACACTCTTTTTCGTAAGGGCGGGTTGCGCAGGCCGCCTTGACGAGAACATCAATTGCAAGCAACCCCTCATAGAGGTTCTGCATGGCTGAAACACCAAATGCTCTGGTCAGGTCGGTTCCATTTAAAGAACTGAGGCGGATATTTTTGATGCCCAGATCGCGAATCAGAATTTGAATACTGTTGCCATACTGGCACAGAAGGCACGGAAAAGTAACGCTGGGAAAATGATAAACCATCTGTTGTTCAGGATTTTTTCGGTGCAACTGCAGCAGATCGCCGACAACCATGGCGTATGGGCTGCATTCTTTGCCCAGTGAATATTTTTCTCCGAGTATGCGAATGTTCTGGTCAGGCATCGGCAGAATCTCTACTTTGTAGCCCCTGTGTTCCCAGATGCCTGCGTATGCGTAAACGTAATCGCTCCAGTAAGGCATGCAGATTTTGTCTTGTATGTCGGGAACCATGGCTGCGGATGTGAGTGTCGGCCGCTCTTTTATTTCTATGCGAAGTTGTTTTACGCTCTCTAATTGATCAATGAAAGCTTCAAGCCTAGTTATCAAGCCGACTTCGCCGCGGTGCTCGTCGAACTCTACTATCAGGTGCGGCTTGTGCCGTAGAGGTTCTTCAAGTTGTCTGAAGGTAAAAGCGTCGAGCGCACAACCGTAATTCGAAATCAACAAAGGAAAAATATTGTCAGTTGCCGCAGAAGCGGCGGCTCCCTTAAAAATTTCTGATGAAAGTCCCCAGGGAAGCATGCATTCGATTCCGGAGCTGTTTACGGGAAGTATTTCGAGCGGAATCGCAAGTATTTTGAGGCGTCTGAGACGTTCGAACAGCCCCAGGTTAAGCCACGCATCAAAAACATTATAAGGTTTGCCGATTATGCTGAATGCATAAGAGTATTCGCCGCCGGCAATCAGCTCGGCAGCTCTTTTTTGGAATTTTTCATGAAATTCTTTTTGCGCCCGTGAAGCCGAGCGGTAAGCGGCCCTTACTTCTGCTGACGTTGTATTGAGATCGCTTAGGCATGCTACGAAGCCTTCTACGAAAGAGTCTTCATCAATCATCGATATGACCGGTGAAAGCACTTTTGTTGTGGATCGCCTGTTAATCATGAATGGCATGGCCATGGCGTATGGGCAGGCATAAGAGTGCTCCAGGTCGTTTCCGGGCAGGTGCATGATCGATGGGATAAATACGTAATCCAGATCCATTGAATGCAGTTCTGTAACATGCCCGGCAGTCAGTTTTACCGGCAGGCAGACGCTGGCAGGAAGATTTTTGAGGCCGAGTGCAAGTGTCGTCTCTGAAGTTTCGCCAGAAAGAACCGGAATGCAGCCAAGCTCTCGAAAAAATGTGCCCCAGAATGGCCGATAGCCCATGATTGTTGATGCCCGCGGAATTCCTATTTTAAGCCCTTGCTGTGTACTCGCGCCAAAGTAAGCTTCGCACGCGGCATTATATTCGTTTGCGAGATTCGGTATTCTGCATTCTGCCGGTGTCGAGCCACCGCTGCTGGTATAGCGTTCGCATGTGTCGCCATAGTAAATTTTTTCACCGCCCTGTTCTATTAGGCTGACTTCACAATTATTTGAACACAGGTGGCAGTGAAAGTTTTTTAAGGTGATATTGGCGCTGCAGTCGAGCCCTCTGAAGGTTGAGGGTTGTTCGGATGCGTGATTTTTGGCTGCAATGGCGGCTCCAATTGCGCCAGAAATACGATTGTATGGTATGACAGAAACCGGCTGCTTGAGAGTTTGCTCAAAAGCAGCAACTACGGCTTGATTAGAAGCCACGCCACCCTGAAATGCAATGTGTCTGCCTATTGGTTTGTTGCCCACTACTTTTTCGAGATAATTGCGTACGATCGAATAGGCAAGGCCTGCACAGATATCTGAGGTTGAAACTCCTTTTTGCATTGAGTTTACGACTTCCGTTTCCATGAAGACTGTGCAATGAGAGCCAAGATCGACTGGCCGTTCGGCTTTAAAAGCAGACTGCGAAAACTCATTGATAATGCTGATTCCAAGTTCATGGGCCTGTTCTTCAAGAAACGAACCTGTTCCTGCAGCGCAGACCTTATTCATGACAAAGTCTGCGATGCAGGCATTACGCACTGAAATATATTTTGAATCCTGTCCACCTATTTCGAAAATAGTGTCTACATCGCTTATATAATGTTGAACGCCAAGAAACTGGCAGGTGATTTCGTTTTTAACAATATCGGCACCCAGAATTTTGCCGGCGAGGTGGCGGCCGCTACCTGTGGTTCCGCAGCCAAGCACTTTCAGGCCCTCGCCAAAACGTTGCTTTAAAATAGAGAGCCCCTCAGACAGTGCCTCTACCGGCCTACCCCTTGTTGGCAGGTAAACAGACGAAATCACTTTGCCTTCTGTGTCGATCACGGCCATATCTGTGCTTACCGAGCCGACGTCGACGCCAAGATAACCCTCTTGAGGAGTTTTGAAGATATGCCCCGGCTCGGGCATACTTTTATTTTCGGATCTATGGGCCAGGGGAGCCAGTATGCCGGTTTCTTTGCGTGAGTGCCCGGCAATTTTTTCGAGTTTTTGCAATATCATTTTTACAGAAAAATCTTCAGAACTCTCCTGTTCCGCTTTGATCGCGGCGCCAATCGCGCCTTCAAGACCGGGTAACGGTGAGACAAAAAGGTTTTCGGAGTTCTGGGTAGAAAAAATTTCATTAAAAGCCCTGATGATTCCACCGTTTTTTGCGCATCCGCCAGCAATCATAACCGGGGGTTCAAGCTCACGCCCCTTCAGCAGCATTGCCTGAAAATTGCGGCAGATGGCTTTGCATAAGCCGTATGTCAGTTCGACAACCTGCGAGCCTTTCTGTTGAAGATGGATCATGTCTGATTTAGCAAATACGGCGCATCGCCCGGCAATAGCCACATGTTTTTCTGCATTCGCACTTAAATTTGAAAATTCTTCGAGACTCATTTGCAGCCGCTTTGCCTGCTGTTCGATAAACATGCCGCTGCCGGCGGCGCAAGCATCATTCATGGTGAATTCACAAATGTTTCCGTCATTCTGCAGGTCGAGTTCTATCAGTTTGGCGTTTTGTCCGCCTATTTCTATAATGCTGCGCCCGCTAAAACCAAGGGTTTTTGAGCCTGTTGCAGTTGCTATTATTGCATTGACTCCGACAATATTTTCTTCTGCGGCTGCTGATTTAGGTATGCCGGTGATGCCTGTTTTGAATTTTTCATTCGGAAATTTTTTGTCTATTTGGGCGAGAAAGTCTTTGATAACCTGCATATCATCAGCGCCTTTTTTATGGTAGAAAAACAGGTTGCTGGTTTTGCCGTTGTCGATGAGTATGCCCTTTGTGTACACAGAGCCAAAATCAAACCCTATGGTTTTCATGCTTTTTCCTCCCAGATGTTTTGCTCTGGTTTAAGATCTCTGTTTATATATTCTTTATCTAAAATCCTGATTATACAGGCAGGATAAAAACAACGTCAATTTTAGTCAAGGTCGAAACAAAAAGACCTCGCGGCAAGCGCGAGGTCTTTTGAGTCACTGCGTGTTTATTTGTTTTCTGGCGTTACCACTACCGGAACCGGTTCAACTTCAGAGCAGATGAAATCATCGCCGGTGAGTTTAAAATAATAAAAACCGGCTATTGGCGCGGTTTCTTCTGAATATATTTTGCCGAGAGCCCGTATTCTGTTATCAGGCATGAAGACGATGTCCTGCCCGTCTTTTTGATACATGTCAGATACCATGAAATCACGTGTCAGATCTGTTTTTTCGTATTTAAAATTCATGGCTGTAAATTTTTTGCCTTCGGCATCGTATTTGAAGATATAAAGTGCACTGGTTTCGGGGCCGGTCGTTGCCGCTGTAATCAATTCGGGTATGCCGTCGCCGGTAACGTCTTTGATCGACAGGCTGGTAGAGGCGCCATCAATCGTGAAAAGCTTTTCTTGTTCGCCAAGCGCGTCAGAGAGCCAGAACTGTTCGCCTGAAGAATTTGTGACCTTTAATGATACAGACTTGTTTTCGATGTTTTTGGTTACTCTGTATTCGCTGTTGCTGATTGAAAAAGACGTTTCACAGAGAACCGGGTTGAATTCGCCCGGAACGGCGAGACCAGCAAAGACCGGTGATGTGAAAAGAGCAGAGCAGAGTAAAAAGGCTAATATATTTTTCATTTTTTTTACCTCGTTAGAGTGATTAAACATCATACTGATAAAAGTTGTTAGATTTCATGATACTGATAAGTTTTGAGGCATAGTCAGGGTCAGTGGCATAGCCCGCTTTGTGAATTTCCTGGGCATAACGGTTTGGATCATTTTTATATTGCAATGCATAGCCGTAACGTGAATTTTGCAGCAGCTTGCCGTGGTCTTCGATTGACTCCTGCCATGAATTATATTTTCTGAAACTATCTGTTATAGTCACCATGCGTCCGTTGACGAATTCTTGTGTCGGAACGCTTATGGTTCCGGCGGGGCCGGTGCCTTTGATGCCGAAAAGGTTTTTGGCATCGCCGATACTTGATCCACCCCAACCGGTTTCAAGAGCGGCCTGAGCGAGAGTGACTGAAGCTGGAACTCCTGTTCTTTTCATGTTTTCGCGAGCGACCGGGCCAAATAGTCTGCCAAATTCTGCCGGAGACAGTTTGCCACCTTTGTAGCCCGCCAAAGCAGCTTCTGCCGCGCCAGCGGGAACGGTAGAGGTGCTGGATGTATCGGATGTGCCTGATGTGGTTGTGGAGCCGCTTGTTGACGGATTCTTTGAGGCAGAGGTTCCTTCTGAGATGGACATGTAGCCACCGCTTCTCGTGTCTCCGGGATAGTAGGGCTCTTCGCATGAAGCTTCTGCACCTGGTCTTGAAACGTAGTTCTTGTGCATGTAGCCTTTTTGTCCATTTATTTCGACCTGGTAGAATTCGCCTGAAACGCCGGTAATCTGCACAGATGTGCCGGAGTTATACATGCCGAGCACAACACCCCAGGGCCATGATCTGAGCCTGAGATTATCGACTGCTATAGTGCCTGCGACCGGAAAATCACTCTCTGATTTTACGTCTTTATTGCCGGTTGTGGTGTCGGCAGTGTCTGTGGGTTGAAGCTTTTGCTCGGTAAATGGGTTTTCGGCTGCGATAAGAGACAGGCAACCGCCAAGAAAAACAACCAACATTAACAGTTTAAATTTTTTCATGGATTTATCTCCTTGTGATCTGCCAAATTATACCTCAGCAAACAAAAATAGTTTTATAAAACTTTAAAATACCACTGAACCGGCTGTTTTATCATCACAATCCGCTTTCTGAGCGAACATTAAAACCGTTGCGATAGCCCGCAAGCTCCGGCGAAGAGACTTAGAACCACAGGGTGACCGCGGCGAAAAACCGCGCCAGTCGGGCCCCTCCCCGGTATTCCCTCGCACCCCGCGCCGTAAACGGCCGGGCGCGCGCTCAGCTTCTAAGAACATGTTTTTATGACGGCAATTTGCGGGCTTGTCTGCGCTTATTCGAAGCTTTTGTCATGATGAATATTCCTTCTTGTCTTCGCTTCATCATCTGTTTAAAATAAACATGAAACAAATTCAGGGGATAGAGAATGAAACTTTCGAGAGCCAAAGCAGTTACCAGTATTGTTTTTATAGCTTTTTGTCTGCTGTTTTCATATCAATTTTTGATCTTTGCACAGCAGCCGGCAACCAATATCCAAGTAGAATTACAAGAGCTTTTGCAGGGCAAAACTTTAGATTTCAGTTCAGCAGCTGCGCAGCTGAAAGAAGCAGACCTTCCTGCAGCTTTGACTATCGTTGAATTGTTAAAATTCAAAGCTCTACACCAAGAAATCCCAGCAAGTATTGACCAGATCACTTTATCTTGCGATCTTTATTTTTATCCTTTTTTTAATAAAGCTATTTTTTCTTCTGAATTAGAATTCAGTTTGGTCACAAAAGGTTATGATTTGTGTCTTAAAATATCTTGTAATAAAAAAATAAATAAAGCTTTTAGGCCTTTTAGAAGGGGGCTATATGAGCTATTATTAGTATACTCAGATTCAAAGGGCTTGCTTTTAGACAAGCTCTGGAAGAAAAAAACAGAAAATCTGGTTTTCCCTCCAGAATCAAATAATACTAATAAATATATGCGAGAAGGCCAAATTACGAATCGCAGAGCTGATGATTTTGTAATAGATACTGCCACAGACTCTCATTTCCCTTTATGTTTGTCTGGCAGATTTTCCCTAAATGATCGTGAGCAGTATTATGTCTGCGTCGTTCTTAGGGATGATAAAAGAATGTATACAACAAATATTCTTCCTTTCAACTGGATTGTTAACAAACCAGTTCCTTTAGAATCTAAGAATAGTCTGTTTAAGCCCGCATATAAAGCCATAGAAAATGAATTGCGATTAATTGCAGAAGAAGAAAATCTAGTTTTCCCCTAGAAGGCTTATCTGAAATAACCATTTCATCGTTTTCATCATGGCCAGGCATGGTTGAAACGGGCATATACAAACCAAAATGGAGGGATTTTTAAAATGAAAATCAAAACGATTTTCAGATTTTCTCTTTTGCTCATTTTATTTCTAGGTTATTCCTCATTTGCCTCTGCCTCGTCAAAATGTTATTACACGTTTAATACCAAAGGTTGGAAAACGGCATTTCATGTTATTCTCAATAACCCAACACTGGAGATTTTAGAGTCACAGTATTTTCCAAATTTTGAAACCTATGTCCCGGTTATATTTGACAACAATGGCAATATTTACCAATACAAAGAAGCTAAGCGTCACTGCCTTACCGCTCTTGTTCCTGTTCAAGTAGGCAAAAGCGCTGGCCAAAGGGTATGGGTTATTCCAGGCGGCAGAATAGATGATGTGCGAGCTAATAATACTTACTACTTCTTCATGATAAGCAAAATTTTTACTGAGTCAGATTACATAGTTTCGAATATCTTAAAATTCCGTTTGGATGGTGAATATCAACTTTCAAATTCGGAAATAATACTTTGGTCAGATTTGCCTGGTAGCATCAGTGATTCGTTAAAAGTTTATCTAAAAAAGTATCTTCCCAAAATGGGAATAGATGTATCTATTGACTATATAATTGAAGAAATTAATATTGACAGGCAAAACTATCAGTTACCAATTTATGATTTGTCAATAATAAATGCTGCCAATGTAGCTTATAGCAAAAAAGAAGAAGAAAGAGAACACCACAACCCATTGAGTCAATCTGAATCAATTATTAACAACAAATTGTCTAACGAAGAATTCATTCGAGCTCATAATGTGTTTAGGGAAGATATGTTAAAAAAAGCGGGTTTGTGGTATAAATACAAAGAATGTCTGCAAAAGAAAAAATAACCGCCCAGTTTTACGATGAGGCCGCTGCCTTTGCTTCAGGCGCAGCGCAAAAGTTACTTTGTGGACTTGCTACCATGGAAAACGGTCACGCTGCCTATTTCTGCAAAATTCTTGCCGGACTGGAAAACAGATTAAGCGTCTGAGAGGTACAAAAATGCAAATCATGTTAAACGTTATCGATGTTTTCAACGCTGCGATAATGATGGAAGAAAGAGGCGCCCGGTTTTATGATGAGGCTGCTGCCTTTGCTTCAGGCGCAGCGCAAAAGTTGCTTTACGGGCTTGCTACCATGGAAAACGGTCACGCTGCCTATTTCCGCAAAATTCTTGCCGGACTGGAAAACAGATTAAGCGCCCGAGCAGAGGAAACAACGGAAGAAGTGTCTGCTTACCTGCAGGCATTGACGGCCGATCGAATAATTACTGATGAATGCAGGCTCGAAACCGGTGATACCTACCCACAAATTCTCGAAAAAGCGATGTTGATCGAGAAAAATTCGGTGTTTTTTTATACATCGGTTAAAAATGTATTGAGCTCGGCAGTGGCACCTGGCGAGATTGACGGGCTTATTGGTGAAGAACTTGGTCATTTTAAAATGCTCAGTGATGCCCTTTTGAGCTGGCAGAAGCAAAGTAAAAGTTTATGAATAAGCCTGGCAAAGCCCTGAACTCTTACGAATTTTCAACTGATGAATTCGCCGATATATTTGCGCGGCTTGGCGCCGATTTTCAGATTATCGGGCCGCGGCGTTTTGCCGGTCGTGGGCGTTTCTCTGATGCTGATTTGATAAAATATGCACCGTTAAGTTCTTTTGACGAGCTTGAACTTGATGAAAAAAGCAGCCTTTCGCCAAAGTCGGTTGTATTTCCGGCTGATGAGACTCTTTTCTATTTTAACGGCGATCAATATTCTGAGCCCGAGCTCAAAGACGAAGCTGAGATCATTCTGCTGGTCAGGCCATGTGATATTAACGGCATTAAAAGGCTTGATAAGAT
>SABV01000267.1 GCA_009928855.1 Erysipelotrichia bacterium
ATCAAAGATGGCAAATAAGGCCGATCGAAGACTCAAATGTGAATCAGCCAATCTTAAGGCGAATGACAAAAGGGCAGACATGCATTTTTCGCGGCCAATTAGCCTTGCAAAAAGCGAAAGCAGCGACAGAAGCAAGCTCAGACTCAAACTTCATCTTCATCGCCAGCCATTTCCCGATGTCGCTTTTAAGATGCAAACCCTTGAACCCAGAGCTACGGCTGCAATTACCAGCTTTTCGTCGGTCATCGTCAAAATTGCCGAACCTCAACTCATAAAAACAACACCAGTGCCGCCAACGTTCGCATACCTGGCAGACAAACATAAACCGACAGACCCTATGCGCTTTTGTCGCAAACGCAGCGCTTTGTTGATAAAAACAACAAGTCATGCAAAATATACGGCCAGATGCATGAAAAAATTGCGTGTTTCAGACGCTTTTGCCAAAAGCAAACGTCGAGACTGCGGCAGTGCAAGCAATTTAATCGACATGTCACGCCCAGGTTACAAGCCAGTTGAATACTTTCATAGCAAAGTGTCAAAGACTTCAGCCAGCAACGAAACGATACTGCTGAGACCCATGACATTTTTAATGTATATTTCGGCCCCTGAATTCACAAACATTTCTCTGCCTCTGTGGCGCCGCCGCCTTAAAGCACCGGCCGGTATCTTCAATAGCCCTGCAAATACGAAGATTAGACGACGCAAAGACTCTCTGCGAACGCTTAAATTCAGATTACAAAAAATTGTAAATGGCTATAAAAGCGGAATCGGACGGGCGCAGACAAAAATACCATTCAAAACCATACAACTTGTGCCCTACCGAGAAGCGCAAAATAACCTTGCATCGACACAGTTTTGCAAACTTGAATCAGTCAACAACGAAAAGCAGGTCAAATTCACAGTACACCCCGTTCTGGAAGCATTCACCATTACACTGCCACTGCCTGCACAACTGGCAGAATCGCTGCCGCTCGCCCACGCACTGGCAGGGTCAGATGCTCCAAAAACTCTTCAGCAAAAAACATTTATTCACCCACCGCTGTGGAAATTATCACAAAAAGACTTCAAATGCAGGCTAAGACTGATGCCGTATCCATTCGGATTTCCGGAGTTCAGGCTACCATCGCCATCATTCGCCTGCCTCTGCCATTCGACCGCATTTCTCATACCAGAACCTTCTCTGGGCAAGGCTTTCGCTGCTTCAAACTACATTTTGCAACGCGAAAAATCTTATCTGCCGCCACTGAGCATGAAGAATCCACGCAGGTTCCTGTTTCCACCGGTCGGCGCGTCTATAATGACCGGCAACCTGTTTGCCGCAGCCGCCGGCAAAGGCACGCTCAAGCTCAAAACCGCCGCTGAAATCACAGAATTCATTCATCCATGGGAAATCGCCGATCGCAAGGTTTTACGCCAGACATTTTCTGGGCAGCTTTTTCTGGCCTCAAAGCGCAGCCATCTCTGCAATTTTATGAATTTGTCGACCACCACACCGCCTCTGTCATTTATTGTGCATGATGAATCAGCGGCAACGCCTGACATGCCGAGAATAAAGCGTTTACTACTGCGAGCCAGACGGTTTGCTCTGAACAAACACAACCCCGAACTAGGTCTTTCAACGGGCTCAAACAGAAAGCACTCTCAATTCCCTCTGCGACATGCCGAGTTCAAAGAAGCATTATTCTCAGATCGTTGCGAAGACTTCACCTGCTTCAGCGCAGCAAAAGACCACGATATGTCTTATTGCTTTTTTGGCGCACCGCGTGAACCATTAGAAGTAACAATCAATTATCAGGCCAGATTTCGCGTTTTCAGATTTCCGTATCGCCCGGGCAAAAATTTGCCCATCGTTGTGCCGGCAGTTTTTTCAGACAATACAGACACGACAATTACTCAACATCTCACCGCAGAAGACGACTTGAGAGCAAAAATTTTCGCCTTCAACTTCCAGTCGGCCACTGCGTTGACAAAACTGGCGGTTGTAAATCCTCAGCAGAAACCGGCAGATTTGTCGGGGCGTCTATTCGCTCCCCAAAAACCAGACAACAAAATAATGTCATTAAAAGAGCCATCGCTGGCTATTGAAACCGGCACGATTATAGCCAGGGGCACCATGGGCCAGTTTGTAAATCCAAACACATTTTTTAAGCCGCGGTGCAAAAATGCAACTAAATTGCTCAAATTGCGCAAGGTCTATACTTTCCTGCATCAAAAAAGCGTAGAAACACTCGCCTCAGGCAAAGAAACGTTTTCTGAATGGAGCATGAAAAATGCACCACCTCACAATCTCAACATGGATTCTGTGCATTGGATAATTCTGTTGCGCAGCCACATCAGTATCACAAAAAGCTCTCTAAAATACCCTGCGTTTTTAATAAACCAGTCTTCTGAACATAGTTTCGGTTACCCTTTGTCAGAAACTGTTCAGCCATTTTTCTTCTCTGAGCGGCTGTTTAAGAAAAAAGAACTGCTGGGGCAGCCGCAAAAAGAACAGGTAAAAATATTACCGTCAGGTTCAGCATTTTCCCAGACATTGTATCAGACAGAAAATACATGTTTTAAGACTACAGAAAAGGCATTTTCATTCTCTGCAACTTCAATAAAATATTCAACTCCAAATCTCGTAGAAAAAACTTACATAGAAACATTTTATGCAGGGCCTTGTGAAAAAATAAAACATCTGTGCCCCCCCGACCTTATTATTATTGATTTTGAAGAACCCGAAAACACTCCGGGCAAAGGCTTTAAACAGCGAATGCTTGCACCTGCAAACACGGGAGTGCTGGTAGAAAAACCGAATTTTCGCTTTGCCACAGCCCCGGATTGGATCGAAACTCTGCGAATACGTCCGAAGCTTCGGGCAACAAATCAGTTAGAAAACGCGGCATAATATTCGTAAAAATTTGTCGGCGCTTTCGTTGACTTGGCCGGTCAAAGCATTTACAATGCCTTATGCACAAGTGGGGGATAAACTATGAATTTCTACACGCTGAGTGATAAGGGCAAAGTTCGTGCCAACAATGAAGATTACGCCGAAAGTCTTGCGCTAAGCTGGTGCGGCCCGGCAGGCAATTCAGCAGAAATTACCGCATTGATTCTTGCTGATGGTATGGGCGGCGCTGCAGCCGGAGAATTTGCATCGATGCTTGCGGTCAAAACCGTTAAAGAGCAGATGATCCGCAGCATTTTTGACAAGCAGCCAGAAGACCTTTTGAATTCGGACAAAACATTGTTTATTGAAGAGTGCTTTCAGCAAGCTAACGAAGCTATTTTTAAAGAAGCTTCACGCAACCCTGATATGGAAGGCATGGGCACTACTATAGTCGGTGGTCTTTTTTATCGCAATTCCATGTCGCTCGCGCATGTTGGCGACAGCAGAGCTTACCGTTTCCGCAACGGCAGCCTCCAGATTTTGACCAAAGATCACTCATTCGTTCAGGAGCTTATAGACCAGGGTCGCATCACCTCCGACGAAGCCTTTGTGCACCCTCAGCGCAATGTAATTACACGTGCGCTCGGCATCGGAGAAGCGGTAAAGGTCGATCGTAAAAATATAGCGCTTGAGTATGGCGACCTGATCATTTTCTGCTCTGATGGCCTCTGTGGCTTCGTTGAGCACGCCAGCATGGAAAAAATAATTGCAGACACATACAAAGAAGCCCAGGAGGGCCTGTTAAGCCTGCAAGCCCTGGCTAATAATCTGGTAAAAGCAGCTTATAACAACGGCGGTGGCGACAATATAACAGTCTGTCTATATCATCATCTGCAAAAATTCTAAGTTTAATGAACGAAAAGCCCCCCAAACAAGGCAGCAATAAACTATTTGCGCAAGTTGAGGCTCTGAAAAATCTTGTTCAGAGCCTTGTTGAACTTGCGCAGACACTCCCGGAAGACCAGCAAAACTACCTTCTGGAAACAGTGTCTCACATAGATAACATTGATACTGCCGAGCTGCGTGAACTGTGTGAGCAGTCTTTAAAACAGGACTTCACAGGCTTTGCGGCACTGCGCGAGGAAATTGAACTCAAAGGGCAAAAAATACAGGAATTCAAGCTGAGTCTTGCCGATTCGGTAATGGAGCACAAGAGCGCGCAGCGGCTTTTGCAGAGCGCAAACGAAAAAAACAATGTGCTCAGTGTTCAGCTATCGCAAATGCAGCTGCATAGCAAAGAACTGGACCTTAACCTTACTGCAACCTCTAAAAAGCTACAAATCAAAGAAGAAGAATCTGAGAGTCTGCAAAAAGAAGTCTCTGATCTGCGCAATAAAGCTTATGCAATGAAAAGCCAGAACGCAGAGTTGCAGGATTATCTGAAAGACGCTGAAACAAAGCTTGAGAGCCTGCAAAGTGATCACAATAAAGCTCTAAGCCAACTACAGGAAGCCGAAGAGCACATTAACAGACTGGCATCAGACAACAGCTCTCTGCAACAATCCCGTGAGCTTCTTGAATTAAGGGAAAGGGAACTCGAAGAAGCCGTAGATGCTCTTCAAAGAGAGAAAAACCATTTACAGGAAAAGCTCAACGGCATGCTGACCGGCATCAAAAAGAACTTTGTATATCGTCAGGCGGTACCGGGCATCGAAGAATCTTCGGTTCTCGAACCGTCGTTTTTACACGCCTGTTTGCCGTTCTGTTTTCCGGAGCGACTGCCAACACCACTCAAATTAAGAAAAGAGATAAAAAGCTCTTTTCCGTCTGCTTATACCCGGCGCGAGCGTAATTTTCCAGAAATTTTTGCCGAATATCGCAGAATTAAACTCAGGTCGGCGTTGCCCAGAACCGCTTTTAAAGCAACAGCAAAGCTGAAAGCAACGACCGAGTTAATGTTATTGCCCGAAACCGCAATCAATATAATGCCGCAGAAAGCGGCAAACCCGGTCTATCAAACCGGCGTATCAACCTCATTTGCATGCACACACGCTGAACCACAGACAGATTTACCCGTGCGACTCTCTTTGCGACAAAAACAAACGCGAGTCTGCAACAGTCGCCTTGATTTTGATACAATCCAGACATTCTCTATCATTACTGCATCGTTCGATCTCTATCTGAGTTATTTATCTGAAACACTGATCAAGAAACACTTCAG
>SABV01000268.1 GCA_009928855.1 Erysipelotrichia bacterium
GGCAACGAAAAATGCCTTCATCGGGTTCTTATTTTTCAATGTGATTTCTCCGCGATCTTCACAGGCAAAAAAGTCTTTAACCTGCCGGTAAGTTTCTTCAGAAATATTGACGCGCCCCTTTTCTCCGGATGATTCAAACCTTGAGGCAATATTGACGTTGTCGCCAAAAATATCAAACTGCATGCGATCTTTGCCAACCACGCCCCCCATAAAAGAACCAGAGTGAACCCCAAGGCGCATCTCGATTGCAAGAGGTTGGTCGCTATTGAATTCATTGAGAAAGCTGACGGTGTCAAAAGCCGCTTCGACGGCCATTCTGGCGTGTTCTTCCGATGGTTGTGGTGCTCCAAAGACGGCCATATACGAGTCGCCGATAGTTTTGATCTTAGTGCCTTTATAGCGCCTGATAATGTCATCCATACCCGAAAATAAAACATCAAGCCGTTGAATCAACTCTTCCTGTGGCATTTTTTCTGCAAGCCTTGTAAAACCAGCACAATCCGAAAAAAATATACTGCCGCAAAACTTTCGGGTCGGGTAATTACCGTTAAATTTTATTTCTTCGGCAACGCATTCTGGCAGAGTATTGCGCAACAGCCCATCGACCCTTTTTTCGAGATCGACATATTTTTCAATTAGATCCTGAAGCAGTCGTTTCTGTATTTCTGCATCTTCAAGTTTGGCCAGAATCGAAATATAATCCTGTGACAACCGGTCAGCAGAATTTTCCATGATCTCAATGCCACAATAAATCTCTTCAATTGCTCTGGTATCCATAGGTGATTCTCTTTATCTCTCATCGGCGTGCTTATTGCACCAGAATACATCACTTACGTTCTCGGGTGCAACCACGTTTCTTCGCAAAGTGCTCGGTAAAGTGCATCTTTTAAATATTCAATCGTTTTGAATTATTGGGGCTGGGCGTTAATTTTGGCGAAATTTCTCAACTAATAAATTGGCAAAAATTTTGATACCAACACTCTTGTTCGCCTTATGCGCATTGTTGCCAACTTATGATAATCAGGTCAGTCAGAAATGCCAGTTGCACTGATTGCCTGACCACCGGTCGATGTTCTATCGACACTGGTTACAAGCCATTCAGCGTCACGAACTACGATTCTTGCCCCCGGTGCCAATGTTTCGGCCGTATTCATTCTGTGACCCCCGCTATTTTTGAGAGAATGATACTCTCACGCCCGCCGAATGGCAAGAGTTTCGCACCTGTAGCATTATAAAAACGCAGCGGGCGCTTCTGCGGGTTGAAACCACACTGCCGGCAAACTTCAGCGCTGCAGAAAAAAAGAGCTTTAATTTTCAGGCTTCACAGGGCAAACAGCCAAACTGCAAAAAGAGAAAAACGGTGCACAAAATTCGAATAAATTTAAATTATTTTTTTTGTTTGACAAACTTAAATTTTTGTCACTATAATCAGATTGTGAAATTTTTTATTTGACAATTCAAATGCAGCTAATAAACAAAAGCTTAGTGCTTTTAACACCGTTACAAAGTACAAGTTTTTACTAATCAAAGTACAAATTTTACAGTGCACGAGTACTCAGTAATCAGTACTCTAAAAAAATCGAAAAGTACAAATTTAAAAGGAGCGAAGTACAAGTTTGATGTTTCGCAAAGTACCTTAGGCCGGGTCGCGTAATTACATGAACTTTCGGGCCAAATTACATTGCCGTCTAATTTCATAGTTCAGCTTTACCTTTCGGCATAAAGATCGACTGATCTTTTTCAATAATTAACTTTAAGGAGAACCTCAAATGTCTAAATTAAACAATCTTCCCCAGACCGATTTCTCAGTATTCAGCAAACTGATCATTGAATGCCTGATCACCTCAGGTGGAAATGCCAGCCGCCAGAAGGTGCTCGGTTTCATCGACAACAAGCTGAGCGGCCATTTTCTGCCCGGCGACCTGGTATGGCGCAACGCACCTGCGAAGAAGCCTGGCGCAACAACGCCTCCTGGATGCGCCAACGCCTGGTAAACAAGGGAATTATCGACAACAACGCTCCCCGCGGCATCTGGAAACTTGCCAGTAACTGAAATCTCTCTGGCTCTCTGCCATTCTGGCAAGATAGCGTCTCAAATCTAAATTCATTGTACCGCAGAGGTAACGATAATGATATTAGACATTCTTGCCAAGCTGATAGAAATAAGCTTCAGATTATTTGAGTTGGCACTTATTATTGCTCAACTAATCTGGAACTTTTACGTTCTTTATTTTTTTATCCATCTGATTTTATTCCTTATCAATAATATTGTGTTCATAATTATCGTTGGGATGGTTTTTCCTGTAATCGTTATCAACACAATTTCTTTTTTTCAGGGTGCTCTAATACAGATACATGCAAGAGGCCGCCATTAACAATGAAACATCTTATCTTCTCTGACCAGCCTGCAATGCTGAAGATACGCCAACTCAACAAGGAGGTTTTTATGGGTCGAACAATAGAAAAATCGGCTTTGGTAGAAAAAGTTGCAGAAAATCACAACTTTGAAAGCATCCGAAACAATGACTACAAATATGGAGATCTGAACATAGTTATTCGTAGCAGTTCAAGTTTAGAGCAGAAAGGCGGTTTTAACGTATATTTCTTGGGTTTGACAGCAGCAAAGGTATTAAAGGGCAATCCAGAAAAGCTTGTTGTTATGTTTGTTTTGGCCGATGAAACTAAAATCGTTTACTTACCCGGAAAAATTGCCAGAGAAATTTTTTCAAAAATTCCTGTTACAAGCGAAGGAGAATGGAAATTTCTCATTAGAGAGCGCGGCAGTTATCTTGCTATCGAATCTACTGGCCTGTTAGCAGTGAAGCTAACTAAATACCTCAATGTGAAACCTTGGGAAACTTTTTCAGCACAATAAATTTTGAGTCACCACATTGCAACTTCCTGAATTTAAGGAATCACTTCACGATAAAGACTAGCAACGTCTTGATGAGAAGAAGCTGGCGAGGCCAGAAGCGTACGGCTCAGAGTGCGTTTTCTTTCAAGAAGTGCGTTAAGACGAATATCAAAAGAATCCTCCTGGTATTGAGGATGCACTGCCAGGGGCAGGTAAACATTAACATTTTTGTTCTGACCAATGCGATAAACTCGGTCTGTGCATTGATCCTCTACAGCAGGGTTCCACCAACGTGAAAGATGAATCACATGGTTTGCGGCATGTAATGTCAAACCCACACCACCGGCGCGAGGAGAAAGAAGCATTACATCAAATCCTCTGCGCATTTGAAAGTTGTCTACACGCTTTTTTCTATTATCTCCACTGACTTCACCACTGATAATCAACGGTGGCGCTGACATTTTAAAACGCCGTTGCAGCAATTCTGCAAGAATCCCATGCATTTCAAGAGATTCAACAAAAACCAAAGCTTTTTCGCTCTTGGATTCAATTTTTTCCAAAAGCTCAAAAAGAATAATAAGTCTGGCTGACTGCTTAATATATTCCTCATCGTTTTGCAGGGTAAGGTTGCATGGATGCAGAGAAACTGACCTCAGGCCATGTAAAGCTTCCAACATCCGGCCGGGCGCAGACTCAGCTTTGTTAGCTTTCCTTATAACTTCCTCGTAAGCCTTGGATTGTTCTGATGGCATATCTCTTTTCAGAACCAGAAACTCCCGCTGAGGGAGACCTTTTAAATTATCTTCTTTGAGCCTGCGCAGCATCAGAGCAGGATCTGTCCTTTCAGTTAAAACAGTCTTCAGTGCCCGGAGATTATCTTCAGTAGCAGCCTGCTCATAAGTTTCAGAAAATTGTTTAAGTGAAAAAAGACTGCCTGGTTGGCACAGATCGCAAATTGACCACAAATCTGCAAGACGGTTCTCTACAGGTGTTCCGGTCATGGTAATCGAGAAATCTGAGTGCATTGCTTTTGCAGCATCGGTAATTCTGACGGCTGGGTTTTTAACCTTTTGTGCTTCGTCAAAGACCGCCACGCCCCAGTGAATTGCGCCAAAGCTTAACTGATAATCCCGTAACGTTTCATACGTAGTTAAAACCCCATCATATCCTCTCACAGCATCAATGTTCAGTGATGGGATTCCGGTATCGCTTTCGCTTTTACCCGTCATTCCAGAATTGCGAACATTCTTAAGATTGGCTCCATATGCAAGAAGTATGTTTCCTAAGCCAAATTGGCCCAGGTGTTGAGAAATTTCATCCTGCCAGTTTTTTAAAAGTCCTGTTGGCGCAACCAGGAGAAAGGGAAGTTTTTCATACATGCAATTGTCAATTAATTGTCTTACCCAGAAAAGAAAAGCTAGAACCTGAAATGTTTTTCCAAGGCCCATGTCGTCAGCCAAAAGTGCACCCCGACTACCAGAGAGCCAATGTTCCTGAAGCCATTCAACACCTGTCTGCTGATGTTGCATCAGAGAGCTTGCCATGCCAGTTAGAGAACGATTTACAACGCCGTCGATTGGAATCCTGCGCTTGAGCGGTTTGCCAACCTGTTCGAGATGTCGATCAATCAGGAGACCAATAGGATCTTTTTTCGGTTCAATCAGCTGTTCAATTTTATGCTGATCCTGCTCTTGGTTATTTTTGCTTTGCTGGCTGTCAAACTTTTGCGCTTCAGAGTTTAAAGCAATAAGTATTTCTAACGTTTTATCTGTAGCCGGAATAATTTCATTTTCAAACTTCACAGAAGGCAAACTAGATTCAATTGCCTCTTTAACTTCCTTTATCAACCCTGGAAGTTTTGCTGGAGAAATTTTTATGTCACGATTTCCAACTCGAATACCGAGAATTTCAGGAGGCAACCATGGTTCGCCTGCCCTCTTCAAAATAGGCAAAACAGGAGGAACCCAAACACCGATCTCCAGAACCCGATCACTATATTCTTCTGTTTCCCGAAACAGGTTTTCAAGAATCATTTCTGAAATCTCAGTTTCGAGTTGTTCGCGGAGAAAAACTCTTGGATTCGCAAGAAAGGCTCTTCTAAGTGACTCTGGCTTATCACTTATTGAGCGAACAACCCCAAGCGCCTTTTTCAATTCCGGTGTAAAAACACAATAACGGCCATTTGAAACGGCGTAACTTGATTTAATAACTTTCTGCCTGCAAAAC
>SABV01000269.1 GCA_009928855.1 Erysipelotrichia bacterium
AACCCGATTTTGACGCATGGCTTGCGAGGCTTAAACAAGCCGGCATATCTCACCTGCTGGTCATCCAGCTTCCCTGTATAGAACTTGAATGGGCTGCCAAACACCCCGAATATTTCACAAGAATCGCCGGAGAAGATGAAAAATGGGGATTATTCCGATTTAAGCGCACAGACTGATGATTGCCCGTTATCTATAAAACAGCTATCAGAGCCATTGTGTTTGACCATGCACCGCTGAAGCTGAAGTTCTTAAATTTACCCGCGACCGCCATTTGCTGCATCCAGTAATGCTTTTCAATTTATTAACCTTTTGCAACTGCTCTAATTTATCTTTTTTGTCAGCTGGCAACAATGTGAAAGACCAATCTTTTGTGCGACAATTATTTATTCACAACCAAAGCCAATGAATGAATGGTCAAGAAGCGTAAAATTGTTGTTTGCAAGAGTTTTAAGATACGAGTATAATCACCTTGCTTTTGCCTGTAGATTTTCCAAGTCGGCTGCTTAAAGAAATATTGCAATTTACGTTAGTATTTTTTTGTGAAGCAGTTTTTTTACGCGGGGTTAAGATCTGCTATACATAACTTCTTGAGGTGATCTGTGTCCTATTTGCTATTATTGTTTCGGCATTTGTCTTCATGGTATGGGGCAATTCTTGCTGCCGGGTCTATTTGTTTCATCGGCTTGGTAGTTTATAGACAATTCAAACTTGAGATTATTCCTTTATTGGCCGAAATTCGTGAAGCTAATAAAAAATTACGGGAAACAAAAAATGCCGAAGAATTCGCTGAGAAATATGAAGAAATAAGAACCTGGCTTGACGAGCATCCTTTGTTTGCACCTGTCTGGAAGGAATTCAGTCTCAACCTGATGGCTCCGCAGCAGAATTCAGGTGATATAACCATTCGGAATTTCCATAGAGCTTCAGATTATTTTTCTTCGGCGAATATTCTTTCAGGCAAGTTGAATATTTCACTGCATAAATGGTATGCAGGGGCAATGACTGGTTTGGGCATTCTGGGCACATTCATTGGTTTGGTTGCCGGTTTATATCTGGCTAAAGACGGATTGATGGCTGATGACCCCCTAAAAACCCGCCTGGCTCTGGGCAGCTTGCTTGATGGTGCAGCTCTTGCTTTTTTGACATCGATTGCTGGAGTTTTTGGTTCATTATTAATGAACTGGGGGCAAAAGAGTTATTTTCACCTTTTGGAACAGGAAGTTGGAATTTTTAATTTTCTTTTGGAAGAGCGTCTTCGCTTCAGCAGCAGAGAAGAATTGCTTTACGAATCCCTGGAACAACAGAAAATTCAGACAGACCAGATGCGCTATTTTAACACAGACCTTGCAGTGTCAATCGCTTCAGCTTTAGATGACAGGCTTGCCTCAAGAATGAGCCCTGCCATAGACCGATTGCTCTCTGCGATTGAGTCCATCCGCTCAGATCGTTCGGAGTTAGGGGAAAATGTTCTTTCAAACGTAGTTGAGCAATTTAAGGAATCTCTCTCTGGAACAGCTGGCGGGGAACTTGATCGCCTGGCTGGAACTTTAAGAGACCTTGACGGAGCTTTGCAGCGAACCGCTGGTTCGATAGCTACAGGCCAGGATCATATTAACAAAACCACCCTCGATATTGCTGAGAGCGTTAAGCAGGCTTTAAATTCGAGCGGCGAATCAATGAACGAATTTTTTTCCAAGTCCATGCGTGAATTTTCCGACCAGATTCGTGGTGCGGCCTCAGACAGTGCAACTGAGCTTAAAGGTAGTGGGGCAAGTGTGGCGGCTCAGCTGCAGCAATCTGTGCAGGAAATGACTTCACTTCTGAAGCAGTCTTTTGAAGGCGTAAAAGACGGTCTTGAAAGAATCAAGGGTTCTTCAGGCGAAGTGGCTGAAACAATGAAGGTTGCCATGGAAAAAGGTGGTCAGTCAGTTCAGAACCAGATGGCCTTGGCCATGCAGCGATTTTCGGAAACCATGATGCAGACCTCTGAGAAAACCAGCAAGGAAATGACAAAGGCAGGATCTACTCTTTCTGACAGTTTAGCCAATGCCTCTTCCGATTTCGTGGGCGGGGTGAAGAAGCTAGATCTTTCGATCTCTCAACTGGACGGCCTTGCAAGAAGCGGCATAGCAGTACAGGAATCTTTGAACACAAACATAAAGGCTCTGCAGGATATTTTGATGGTTATCAGGCAGGCTGCTACACCATTGCAGGAATCAGCGCTGGCCGCCAAAGAAGCTTCCGGCCACACAAAAGATGCTTCAATTGAGATTAAGCAATGGGTTTCTGATTGTAGAGAAATTTCAGGGAGCATGACTGAGACGACGACAAACTTGCAACAGGCCTGGGAAAACTCAATTAGCAGGTTTGAAGGGGTTGATAAAAGCCTTAAGGTCGTTATTGAAGAATTAATTCGTGGGGTTGAAGCATACACTCAACAGATAAAAAAGTTTCATCAGGAACTGGACATCCACCTTGCAAAAGCCATTGGTGATCTCGGTGGCGTGGTAAATGAACTTGGTGAACAGATTGGTGACCTTGACGAAGCTCTACGACAAAAGTGAAGACTCCATGTTTGTAAAAAGTCGAAAAAGCTTTGAAGACAACGAAAATCAGGACTATCTTGGCTCTCTAAGCGATGTTATGTCTGGTTTGATTTTTCTGTTTATTATTACGCTGACCATTTTTGCTTTAAGGTTGCAGGGCACTCGACAAGACCTTATGCAGGAATTGAAGAAAGCAAAGTTGGAAAATCAGAAGCTGAAGGCTCTTCAAAAAGATCTTATTGCAGAAAAAACCAGACTTGAGGCCATAATTCAGCAGTTGATTGGTGGTAGATCTCTTAGAAATGCCCTTCTGGAGTCTATTCGAAAAGCAATCTCCGAAAAAGGCTTCAAGGTTGAGGTTGATCTCGAGCATGGTTTATTAAGGCTTCCAGAAGAAGTATTGTTTCCCTCAGGCAGCGATCAGCTTCAGCCTGGCGGCGAAAATATGCTGGAGGTTCTGGGTGGAGTGTTTGCTGAAGTCCTTCCAAATTACACAATCTTGGCCACTAATACCGGGGAATTGGTCAGTCACTCTTTGCCGACAGTCGCATCAGCCTCTATTGAAGCCATATTTATTGAAGGGCACACCGATAATGTTCCATGCGGAAATTCAAGCAGATTCAAGGATAACTGGGAATTATCAACTGCAAGAGGCATACGAACATATAAAGCCTTGGTAGGATTTCATCCCATCCTTGAGCTTTTGTCAAACCAGTCAGAAATGCCAATTTTCAGCGTCAGCGGTTATGCAGACCGAAGGCCGGTGGAGGCAAACGATTCAGAAGAAAGCAGGCAAAAAAATCGCCGAATAGATATTCGTCTGATTATGACACCACCCAAGGCACCACCAAAAGTAATCGAGCAGATTGAAAGTTCACTTGATCATGGTGAAATTGAGAGGCTTAAATCTGGTGGTAGTAATGAGTGATCAATTCAAGAATTTTATTGATCGCTATCGGGATCTTTCACGGCGACTGCTGCCAAGTATTTTTTTACCTGTAAAAGTTGAGCGAATAAAAAAGGAAATCGAGCGAAAGTTTGGGGAAACTACGCCAAAGATGCCTTGTATACAAGATCTGGAGGAAACCTGGAATCAGATAAAAAAACATCTGACCCACAAAAAACCGCTGTCCGAATTGCCAAGGCGAGCTCTGCGGCGGCTATCATGGCTACTTTATTATCCAAGAGAACAGCCCCAAAAATGGTTTGTTCACAATGAAAATCTGGTAGAGGAACTATTCAAATTATATAAAAAGTCTGCTCGACCTGCATCAATCATTTCCTTACTTCATTCATTTCTGCTTGTTTATCCGACAGAAATTAAAACTTTTGAAGCAATGCGCAATGGTATAGAAAAACTTGTAAGTTCTTCAAAGAGTTGCCGTCTTGGTCTCTGGCAGGCTCGTTGTGAAGAATTTTCACTTCTGGCACTTGACGGACCCGCTCGAGTTGCCGGTAAATTTTTGGATTCGGGTGCATCCTGCAAAGAAATATTCGATAAAGCTGGTTTTACTGGCGAATTAACCAGGGCAGGTTTTATAACCGGCATTCATAAAGACTGTCTGACTCTTGTGAAAAAGCGTCTTGAGCAAGGGACTCTCTCTGTTGAAGCAATAAAACAGGTGTTCGATTTTATTTCGCCGGATGGTCGTGAGTTGAGATTTCCAGAATTTTCCGGTCGAATTGCTGATTCTTTTTTGCTGCCTTTTTATGAAGGTGCCGAACCAGCATCCGAAATACTGAATGTAATAAAAACGTTTTTCCTTGAAAAATATGGTCACCCTGAAATTGACCATGGCAGGTGGAATTCAGTTAGTGAAGGCGCCAGGCAAACAATGATACGTTGGGTTGTTAAAGCAACCTTTGAAGCATTTTTTCGCATTCTTGATCATACCGCCCATGACGATCACTGGCGCTATCGCAGAGCTTTCTGGGGAGCTTATCTCCTGCGAGGCTATATTTCGGGGGTGTGGCTTGTATTGGGTCCATCGGCATCTATAAAAGCACGTCAATTCATTAATACAAGGTATGAAAAATTTGGGCAATTAACTGGAAATAATATATCGAGCGATCATTCGGTATTGTTACTCCAAATCGGAAATCTGGTTTTCTCTGAATGGAGCCACAATGGCAAATGCCGGGTCTGGCAACTAAGTGACCCTGATGCACCCAAGAGACTTCGCCCTCGTTATTCCAGGGAAGATCTCGTCTATCGCCCCCTTGATGAATTTGTTCATTCCCATTCTGAATCAGGGTCATGGCAAAGAAAAATTGCTTATCTGATAAGGGAACACACAGACATTCAAATTGATTTAAGGCAATTAATGCCCTGAAAGGAACTTGGCATTGCAAAACCTATTCTGGGAGCACCAAACGCGCAATTTTATATTTTATTGTTCTTCAGAAGCGGGTGAATTGCCACCTGAAATTTGGGGAACATGCAACTTGCATCTTCCGTCAGGAAAAAAAGCGCATCTTGCACCTATTTTTCAGCTAATTGATCAAGGTGACGCTCACAT
>SABV01000023.1 GCA_009928855.1 Erysipelotrichia bacterium
TATTGCCCAGATGCAAAGAAGCCAGATATTTACGAAAAAAGACACTGGTGAGCTGGCGAGTGGTGCTACCGCCCTTCAAGATATCTCTCAATTCTATGATAGCAACGGTGTTTTTGTTCTCACGACTCCCCAAAATCTTACCCTGACTGGTAATTCTCGTAGTTCTTCGATTGCTCTTGACGCTCGGATGCGATTAGATGAGTTGGCTGCCATGATTCAGCAGGCAATCAACAGTAATTCCGGTCTTGGTCTTGAGAATTCCAGCGCCGGTCTTGTCAGTACGGCTACAACAAATATTTCGGGTCTGGGCGGCTATCTGCAGATTGTTTCAGGTTCAGTCGGCGATCAGGGTAATTTTTCGATCACCGGTCCGCAGACTGTATCTGACGCTCTTGGTTTTACCGTTACCAGAGAATCAGAAAACAGCCTGCTGCAGGTAACTCTTAAAGATATTCAGGGTTATACGAGAAACATTCGTACAAGTACTGATCTGGCAAGTGGCTTGCTGGAGGGCATAGACCTGCAGTTTACGTCTCAGGCTGCCCAAATAGCAGGCGTTGGCGGAATTCAGGAGGGTTTGAGTATTAGTGCCGCTGGTGGAGAAGTGTTTGTTATATCTGCCGGTGGTATATCTGTAGCGGTTACCATTGGTTCTGGCAACTGGACCATGGAGGGTATTGCCAGATCTATGAACCAGCAGTTCGAAACAGCTACGGCAGCAGCCGGTCTTTCTGCCTCTGTAATCGAGGGTGAGATACGCCTGTCTTTTGAACCTCAGTCTGCGTCTATTGCCTCTACTATTAGAATTACCGGTGCTGTTGCAACAACTCTTGGTATAGAAAGCGGCTTTTATAGTGGTTTCTACCAGGGAGATAAGGACACTACAAAAGTGATAGACGGGTTCAGTATTTACAGAGATGCTACCGCTGTGGCATCTATATTCAGCGTTGGCGATGGCGTAAATGCCTACGAATTGACAGCGTTTACGACGGTTTCGGTTGCCACAACTGCAGATATGGTTGATATAACGACCTTTAAGGCATCTGTAAATGCTCAGCTTGCGGCTGGCACGGGTGGAACAGGAACTGCTGCCGTTGCGGTAAGAGTCGATGCAGTCAATGGATCACTGGCGTTCACTTCTCTGAGAGTAGGTCAGGAAAATCAGAGTGGCGCGGCGGCAATAAAGAGCAAGGTTTCTTTGAACATTCTCGATGCTGATACCAGAAGTCTGTTTGGTCTCGAAAACGGTTCATCTAAGGGAAGTGGGGATACCAACTTCAGGGTTCACGTTGTCGATAACAAACCGCAATTTCAGATTGGTGCAGGGATTGGTGAAAACATGGAAGTTTCTATGGGTAATATGTCTTCTCAGGCACTGGGAATTGACAAGCTCGATCTTACAAGCGTATCCGGAGCTCAAACGGCGATGGCCAAGCTAAATAAAGCTCTCGAGGTTATTGCTGCCGAAAGGTCAAAGCTGGGATCTTTCCAGAATCGTCTCGAATTTTCGATCAATAATATCAGAAGCACCTCCAGCAACTTGACTGCTGCTGAATCTCGCATCAGAGATGCCGATGTGGCGACCGAAATGATCGAGTTCACACGCAATCAGATTGTTTCTCAGTCTGGCACTGCAATGCTGGCTCAGGCAAATATGATTCCGCAGGGAGTATTGCAGCTTCTCAAATGATTCTGAATAAGAATTATGCGCAGAAAACTGCCCCGGTAACGGGGCGGTTTTTATTTTAGGCCTCTTTTTGAATGGGTGAATTTTCTTTGAATTGAGTTAATTTTGCGGTAAGCTTTTGTATAATTGATTATATGTAAATATCTAAAAGTGAAGAGTGTCCTATGCAAAGATTTGAAGTTGACAATGGGCTGGTGTCTCTTGCGCGTAAAATTCTTGGCGTTTCAAGCTTGTTTGTTCTGCTTTCAGATGAGCATATCGACAATCTGATCAAGCTGGCCGGAGACGTGGAAGTTTTTGAAGACGGCGAACAGGTTATTGCGGCTGGCGACCCCTCTGTTTCTTTTCTGGTAATTGTCAGGGGCGAAGTCGCAGTTACAATTGGCAAGCAGGAAAACTATCTTGAGATTGCCAGACTTGGTTCTGGTCAGTTGGTCGGTGAAATGTCGGTGATTCTCGATGATTTTCATCCCTATACCTGTTTTGCCAAAGGAAAACTTGCTGTTCTTCGCTTTTCTTCTCAGGTTTTCTATGAGAATATTTTGCCGATTCCTTTTATAAATATTCCTGTGCTGCAGCCGGTCAGCGAAAAAATGAAAAATTCAGCCGGGTATTCGACTTTTCTTGAAAACAGAAAAATATTGCCCGGCCTTGACCCTGAATTGGTCAAGTTGTTGCCAGTAGATTTTATGCAGCGCCATGGTCTTATTCCTGTTAAACGCAGTGAAGGGCTTCTTGTGATAGGCCACAGCGGTGTTATCGACCAGGAGCAACTGGATCTGGTGGCTAAATTTTTGCCGGATGATGTAGACCTTAGAACCGTTTATTTTGCACCTGATTATTTTAGTCGCCTGATGCTTGCGGCCGTTGGGGAAAATTCAGAAACAGGGGTTTCTGGAGCGAAATCCGGTGCCGGGCATATTGATGAATTGCTTATGAGGTTGATCGAAGAGGGGGGCTCGGATTTATATCTTTCAGCTGGGCAGATTCCACGCTGGCGCATTGACGGCGAAATTCTTGAGGTTCCCGAGACCGGCAAAACCGGTGCTGAAGAGGTTGTTGAACTTCTGAAGCCATTAGCCCGGCCTGAAATACTTGCTTCTTTTTCTGATACCTGCGATGAAGATTTTGCTTATTCAACGGCTGATAACTGTCGCTTCAGAGTGAATCTTTTGCGTGACCATAATGGGGTGAGCGCTGTTTTTCGCTATATTCCAGGTGATATCCGTTCATTTGAGTCGCTTGATCTGCCAAAAATTTTGACAGAGTTTTGTAGCCAGTCGAAGGGGCTTGTTCTGGTGACCGGGCCGACCGGTTGTGGCAAATCGACAACTCTTTCGGCTATGATAGACTGGATCAACCGAAGACGAAAGTGCCATATTCTTACAATTGAAGACCCTATTGAGTTTGTTCATAATAGTCTTCAGGCGCTGGTCAACCAACGTGAAGTGGGTATACACACCAGAAGTTTTGCTAAGGCTTTGCGGGCGGGGTTGCGCGAAAATCCTGATGTTGTAATGGTGGGTGAGATTCGCGACAACGAGACTATGGCGATGGCTCTTGAGACGGCAAATACCGGCCATCTTGTTTTTGCTACCTTGCATACGGCCACGGCAGCCAGCACTGTTGATCGCGTTATTGATAATTTTCCACCTGAAGCCCAGAGCCAGATTCGAATGTTTCTTGCAGAGAGCCTGGTTGGTGTTGTTTGCCAGACTTTGTGTCGCCGTGTCGCCGGTGGTTGCGTGCCAGCGTTTGAGATAATGGTCATGGATGCCGCCATGGCAAACCTTGTTCGCACCAGCAAGACCTATATGTTGCCAAATGCTATGATTACGGCACAGACTAAGGGCAATCGCCTGCTCAACGATGATCTTTCCCATCTGGTAAAGAATAAAATTATTTCTTATGAAGAAGCCATGAATAAAACCCGTGATAAAGCCGAACTTGAAAGGAAACTGGCCAGTCCGGGCCACGCTGTTCCCGAAAAAGAAAGTTAACTGATTCAAAAATATAAGTAGCTATTGCAGAAATTCGGCGATAAAAAAAGAAAAGAAGATGAGTTCGGTCTAAAAAATACTTTTATTGTCTTTAATCGGTGTATTTGTGCCTTAAACGTCATATACGTGACATAATTATATTGTAACTGGTGCCGATAGATATTATAAGGATAAGAGAAAAGTCTGCCTGTTCGACTTTTTTGTTATCTGACAGCAAGGATGCGTCTTTAAAGATTCAAGGAGGAATCTGAATATGCAAAATTCGGTCTGTACAACCATGCATGATTATCGTAAGATGATTGGCATGGCATTCTCCGGGCCTCACTTCCGAGAAATGCCATGGCATGAATCGTGTCTTTTTAGTGGATCTGGGTTTCAGACCAAACCTGAGATAAATTTGTTAAAGCAGCGTGCGGACATGATTTGCGCCAGGCAGAACATGTCTGCAGCTTTTGTTTACGCACAGTTCTAGTTTTTAGTCTAAGAAAGGAGTGTGGATTCTATGGAAATTGGCAGCATAAAACCTGTTTTAACGCCCGTTCCCGGGGCTGATCCTTTAGCAAAATCGTCTGACATGACAAAAGTTGAAGGTTTTTCTACTGATGCCAGACAGATGGAAACTCAGGCCGAAAGCCAGCAAAAAAGCGAAGAAGATTTGCAGGAGGCGGTCGATAAGTTAAATAAGACTGCGGTTATTTTTGACAGATCATTGCGGTTTCAGGTGCATGATAAGACTCACAGAACAATGGTTTCTGTCGTTGATATCAGCAACGATAAGGTGATAAGGCAGATTCCTAACGAAGAAGTTCTTGATCTGGTGGCTAAGATGGATGATTACCTTGGTCTGATTTTTGATAAAAAAGCA
Organism: Erysipelotrichia bacterium; assembly: GCA_009928855.1. GTDB lineage: Bacteria > Muiribacteriota > Ozemobacteria > Ozemobacterales > Ozemobacteraceae > Rifleibacterium. The sequence goes on from SABV01000023.1 coordinate 4,553, forward strand.
TAGGTAGTCGGGGTCTCTTCAAAGGTGGGCCCTGCTCGTTCGCGTCAGGAGGCGGAAAATGGTCAGCAGTATTAGCAGAAACTGGGTTGGCGGGCTTTCGTCTGGTCTTGATACTCAATCGTTGATTGAGCAGCTTATCAAGGCGGAAAGTTATACCAAGCTCAGTCTTGAACGCAAGAGAAACACCATGACTTATCAACGGGATATGCTTCAGGGTGTGAATCTTAAGTTGTTCGAATTGCAAAACAAAGCAACCGACCTGACGTTTAGCCGCACCTTTAATTCAAAAACCGTTGATGCGAGTGACTCAAGGGTGGTTAATGCCAAGGCGACCACCAGCGCAGCAATTGGTAGTTATACTGTTCGAGTGAAACAGATAGCAACTTCCAGCAGCGTTTCATCTAAAGCCAAGCTGGCTGGTTCTCTTGAACTCGGGCATAATTTGACCAGCACCAGGCCAGTTGGTGGTTCTTCTACGACTCTTGATGCCCTTGGCATATCTGCAGGCGATCTTGAGATGAATATTCTTTCTGGTGGTGCCGGTACATTTAATATCTCTACCGCGGCCACTGGTTCAACTACGCTGGGTGAGCTTATTACCAATATTAACACCAGCATAAATAACAAATCTGAGCTTAAGGGTAAGGTTAATGCCTCTTACGACGAGAAAAATAACCGTATAAAAATAAACCTTCTTGATCAGAAACTTAAAATTTCTGTTTCAGACACCGGTTCTTCCAGCATTATTTCATCGATGTTCGAGGCTGATGGCGAAGTTTCATTGAATAAAGATATCCCTGCCGTGAGCTCTGATCTAATTACAATAAGATCTGGTTTGAGTGCAACAATTGAAGATCTTGGCATATCAACCGGCACTTTCAGTATTCAGCGTGACGCCGGTGGCCCTGTCGAGACTTTCGATATTTCAGCTCTTGCTCCTGAAACCACTGTTGGCCAGTTAATCTCTCATCTTAATGGCGAAATAGATTCTAGAAACACTCTGGCCAAGGACGGTGTTGCAACAGGGAATCCTGCTGACAGACTGCTTGAGTTTCGTTACGACCAGAGCAGCGGTAAATTGCAGCTTGTTAACACAAATTCGGGTGATACGACCCAGTTTACCCTTGCGGATGATTCTTCCAACCTTGTTGCAACAGTTTTTGGGGCATCTTCAAAAACTTCTGTCACCGACAAAGGCGAAAAGTTAGCCAAAGAAACTTTTGCCGGCACCATTTCGTCGGGCGTTTTCACTGTAGATGGCGTTCAGATAAATATTAATGCGCAAAATGATGATTTGCAGGGTGTACTCTCACGTATCACCTCAATGACGGATATAAATGCAACCTATGACTCCAAAAACGATGTCATTCGTTTGACACGCAAAAATAACAGTAATGACCCTATCGGCCTGGGCTCGTCTACAGACAGCAGTAATTTTCTTTCTATTGCGGGGCTTATTGCCGGCAGCCAGGCTTCTGCTGCAGATCTATCCAGTTCTTCCACTCTTGGCAAAACTCTCGCTGAAGCCAAAGACAGTGATTTGACAACTGAGTTTGGTGTTGGCGCCGGTTCTCTAAAGATCATTGTAAATGGCAAAACCAGCGAAATAAGCTATGATGGCAGCGATTCATTAACCGGGGTTCTTGAAAAAATTGCCGCTGTTGACGGTGTGGATCAGGCTTTTTATGATGCCTCCACCGGAAAAGTCACCATCACTACAGATGTAAGGGGCAGCTCTGCCACTCTTGAAATTCAGGATGTCGGCGCCAGCACTCTGGGCGCTGCGCTCGGGTTGACCGATGGAGTTGCTGAAGGTCTTGACGTAGGTTCTTCTGTTGTGAGTTCAAGGCCTGTTTCTGATTTAAAAACTTCGGCTTCCCTTGAGACAGCGGGGTTTGCTACGCCTGTTGCGGCCGGAACATTTACAATCAACGGGGTCAAATTCTCTATCAACAACACCTCTTCTCTGACCATGGACTCATTGATAAATACGATTAACAGTAATAGTGAAGTTGGTGTAAAAGCTCATTATGACCTTACTAACGGTCAGTTTGTTCTTACTTCAACAGAAACCGGTAACCGGGCTATTGCACTCGGGTCAGCCAGTGATACCAGCAACTTTCTTTCTGCGATGGGGCTTGTGGGTGCTACGCAAAATGTCGGTAAAAATGCAATATACAGTATTGATGGCATTTATGGTGGTTTTGATCAGGTAAGTCAGACAAACACGGTCAGTGATGCCATAGAAGGTGTTACTCTCGAACTTTATGACGTAACAGGAGCTGCAGGGTCGGTAATCAATATTGAGGCAGATACTGAAACAGCTTCAACAGCTATAAAAGATTTTTTGACGGCCTATAATGAGGTCACGGAGCTCGTTTATTCGCATCTGACAGAGGAGCGTGACTGGGAGCTTACTGCCCTCTCAGACGAAGAAAGAAGCGCTCTTGGCGATGCTGACCTGGCAAGTTATGAGGCTGCCTATCAAAAGGGCTTGCTTGCAGGTGATTCGACCCTGAGAACCGTCAGATCTCAGATGCGTGTGATAATGTCTTCTATTGTGCCGGGTGCAGACAGTCTGTTTAACAGCCTCTCTGATATAGGCATTACAACGGGCACTATTGGGTCAAGCTATGAAGATACAATGCTTGGAACTTTGCAGGTAACCAATCAGACCAAGCTTGACGAGGCATTGCGCGATAATCCCGACAAAGTTGCTGAACTTTTTAATAAAGAGGGCGTGGGCAGCAATGACAAGGGAATTGCCCGAAGTCTGAAAGATGCGTTGAATGAGTTTACCAAGTCAGATGGGTTATTAACCAAAAGAGTTGGCAAGTCTGGCGTTGCATCTGCAAACAGCGAGATGGATAAACAGATTGCTCTCATTAATAAACAGATTTCCAGTCAGGAAGAACGTTTACAGGCACGAGAAGAGGCTTTGCTTAAACAATTCTCTACCCTTGAAACCGCCATGTCTGAATATCAATCTCAGTCTACTGCTTTTAGTAATCAGCTTGCACAGCTCGCTTGAAACTAGTAATCTGAACTGTGTATCTTAAGCACGAGGATGAATAACTTGAATATTTTATTGAATGGTCAAACTCTTGCCATAGAGGGCCTGGAACCAGAAGTCACAGTTTTGCAGCTTCTTGATACTGTTGAAGAATCACTCAAGGGTACGGGAGCAACAATTGTTGAGATCATTCTCGACGGTCAGAGCTTTTCGCCTGATGAAAATGAAAAGATTGAAGAGCTTAAGGTCCTGTCTTTTAAAAAAATAGAATTTGTGGCAGCGACGATTCAGGAAATGGTTGCTGCTGCCTTTGAAGACGGCGAAGAGGGTCTTCAGCATCTTGAGGAAATTGCCCTTGAGGTTGCGGCTGATCTTCGTCTTGGCAGAGTTAAAGAAGCAATGGACAGTTATCTTGAGTTTGTGGATGGAATTGAGTGGTTTATTACCATGCTGAAGAATGCTGAAAAAGCCTTCGCCGGTAATATGACCGAATCTTCTGTCGAAGCTGACAGGCAGACAGTCATGACGAGATTGTCTGAACAGATGAGTTCGGTTCAGGCAGCCCAGGAAGCGGAAGACTGGGTTGGCATGGCAGATGTTCTCGAATACGAGTTTCCTGAGGTTTTGCGCGAAGGAAAGGTTCTGGTTAAAAAAATTCTTGGTTCCTGAAACGGAGCTTTATGTCCGAAAGCCTCTTAAATAAAAATCTCTGTGCTTTAAAGCGTCATCCTGCTGCTTATAACAGAGTTTTGCATGCCGCGAAAAGTTTTTCGGCAGATTCTTACCGGGTCGAAAAATCGCGCAGTGGTGAGCCAACTCTTGAGATTCTTGAGTCAGGCCATAAACCGTTTGCATATCATAGCCGCTATGATCCGGTTAAAGAAGCAGAAAAACAGATCCAGGCCACTTACGAACAGCAGACCCATATCTTACTTCTGGGGTTTGGGCTTGGTTATATGGCTGAACAGCTTCTGGCAAGCCTTCCAGCAAAATTATCCGGGCTCAGGCTTTTTGTGATTGAGCCGGATGCAGATGTTATGGTTGCAGCAATGCATTCTCGCGATTTCAGCGGTATGTTTGCTGATGGCCGAGTAGCTTTATGTGCCGGTTTTACCCCTGATGAAGTCGGCGACTTCTGGAACGCAAATCTTGACTGGACGATTCTTGACCGCCTGGCAATCATTGATCATCCGCCCTCTATGGCAAGGTTTAAAAAATATTTTGAACGCGTGGTCGAGAAGATAAGGTATTTATGCAATCGTTCAAAGGGCAATCTTGTAACCCTTATGCATGCCGGTTTTGAATTTCATTCAAACTATTTTGCTAATCTCGTCGCTGGTTTTGATCTTCCCGGAATTGGTCGTCTCTTTGGCAAATTCACGGGTGCGCCCGCTATAATTGTGGCGGCCGGTCCATCTCTCGATAAAAATATTCATTTATTGCATAACGTTAAAGGTCGTTTTCCGATCATTGCAGTAGATACCGCTCTACGTCAGCTTGTAGCTAATGGAATCAAGCCTGATATAGTTTGTGCCGCTGACCCGTCTTATGAAAATTCTCTCGATTTTGTTGGCGTAGAAAATGAGAAAGACGTGATTCTGGCGATCGAGCCGATGACTCATCCGGATATTTTTGCAAGTTTCAAGGGCCCTAAGATGCTGATGACCTTCGGCAGCGGATTGTTTCCGATTTTTAAGGATCTGCGTGAGCCGGTTGGAAACCTTTCGTGCTGGGGTTCTATTGCTACAACTGTTTTTGATCTTGTGCGAAATATGGGCTCAGACCCAATAGTCTTTATTGGTCTTGATCTCTCGTTTCAGGATGGTCGCCTGCATGCACGGGGCTCTTATTCTGACGATGTTTTTTTTGAGAAGGTGCATCAGTTTACTTCTATCGAGCACGAAACCGCTGATTATATAAACACCCGTGGAACATATAAATTTGTTATGACAGATGGCAGCGTTGTTTATACCGATCAGAACATGAAGCTTTATAGAGACTGGTTCGAAGACCAGTTCAGGCAGACAACCGCCAAGGTGATCAATGCCACCGAGGGTGGAGTTGTTGACAAATATGTCGAAAAAATGTCTTTGAGCGGGTTGATAGCAAAGTATTCTGATTTTGCCCTTCCTGTAGGGCAGATTATTCAAGAAGCTATCAGTCGGCCCGTTGTTGCCGACAAAAATGCTTTGTTGAACAGACTTGTGGCATTTCGCAAATCCATAAGCCAGAACGAGAGCTCTGCACGCAAAGCTGTGGTAATGTGTCGAAAAATACTGGTATCGAGTGCAGCTTTGCTTGTAAATAATCTTGCCGGGCGAATCAGAGCCGAATTTTTTGATCTGATGCAGCTGCATGACAAGATTTGTGAAGAAAAAGATTTGTTTGGCTGGTTTTCAATACACCAGGCCAAATTCATGACAAGGCACAGCATGGAAATATTGGCTCTCAAAGCTGATGAAAAAACAACAGTAGGGCAATGGTTATCTCAGCTCAGCGAGTTTTTTGCAGCCCTCGGAAGATTCCACGAATACCAGATCCCGTTACTCGAGCAGGCAATTATGTCCCTCAGAAACTCCAATTACACAATTCAGACAAATGAGGGTGAGTAAAGATGAGCAATGTATATGGACAAAACGGTGCTTACCGTAAAACTCAAGTTGAAACTGCCTCGCCCGAGGCGCTTATCCTCATGCTTTATGATGGTGCATTGCGCTTTATGAACCAGGCCGAAATTGCTTTTGAAGAAAAGAATCTTGAGCAGATAAGCAATCTTCTGTTGAGAGTTCAGGCCATTTTTGCAGAGCTTATGACTGCTCTCGACAAAGAACAGGGTGGCGAGATCGCTGTGAATCTTGAAAGGTTGTATGTGTTTTTTCTCGAAAAACTTGGCGAGGCTAATGTTAAAAAGGACATAAAGCCAATGTTGGAAATAAAGCCACTGATTCAAAATTTACGCAACACCTGGGAGGTCGCCATGCAGCAGAATGCTCCCAGATCCGGTGTGCCCAGACCAAGACTTAATGTGGCTGTCTAATACAGAAAGGCGGGTGTTTTCTATGACAGGAGTAAGTGGCGTAAGTTCAAGTTCTACTGCTGAACTGGTAAAAATTCTTGAAGAGAGCCAGCAGGCTACGGTTGATCTGGCCGAAAAAATAATCAAAGTTGCAAATGCGCAGCAGGTTTCAGAGGCTGAAGCAACTGGCCTGGGCCAGGCAGTAGACCTGTATGCCTGATTTGGTGTTTATTTTTTACCACCAGTTTCTATTGCAATCATAGAGATGAAAAAACAAACCAATCAGGGAGTCGAGCCATAAGTACGGGCATTATTTTTTATGTCGATGGTCTTCAAAATGTCTATCGACAAGCTCCTGATCTTCGTCAATCAGTTGTTTGCGGATTATCAGCCCTTGAAATTCTTTGGGCACGTTTTAAAACCCGCGGTCTTATAGCGGGTTTTGCTTTATCTATCCCTGATTCCGGTTTTTACCAGCCGGTTGTAGAGCAGGCAGAAGGGCTGGGTATAAAAGTTTATAGATTCGCTGCTGATAAAATTCTCGAGAAGCCACTTCATTTAAGACAGCAACGTTGGAATCTCGAAGATGACAGTGGCGACGAAACATGGGTGGGTGCCGCTTTTGCGCAGGTCGTAGAAGAAACTTCATGGGCAACTGCCATTGTGATGCCCTTAATAAACCTGTTGATCGAGCCGTCATCTGTTTTTTCTAGCCTGGATCTGCATAAAAGAGAGGGCTTTGATTTTTGCTGTGCAGAGGAGCGTCTTTGCGGAGCCGCCTGGTATATTTTTGAAGCAGATCTTTTAAAAGGGCTTTTGCGGTCCCACGAAGACTTAATGTGGGCTCGCGGGGGGCTTTCGTGGGCTTTGCGTAAACCTCTGTATCCTTTTAAGGCAGGGGCATACCATTGCCCGAGAATTCGCCCTGCTATTGCAGTTGATATGCGACTGAATTCAATGCGTGCGTTGTATACCCTGGCAAATGCGCGCTCGGGTAATTTTGCTGCTCCTGATTTTTCTTATGAAGAATGGCTCTCCAGTTCCTTATGGGAGCAATATTATACTGATTTTTCTCCGTTGATAATTAATGTTGAACCGACTAACAACTGCAATGCCGATTGCTACGGCTGTGTTAATAAGCAGATGCAGCGGGAACGAAGCCAATTGAGTTATCAAACTTTCGCTGCTTTGATTGCTGAATTTCGTAAGGGCGATGATTGCAGGTGGGTGTTTTCTGGCATGGGCGAGCCTCTTTTAAACCCGGAGTTACATCGCATGATCACCCTTGCCGCGCCTTTTAGCTCAATGTTAATCACGTCTCTGCAAAAAATGCCGGCTGGCGACTTTCCCTATGATGCTCTTGATCATATTCGTATCAGCACAGATGCTTTGGAGGCCGAAAGCTTTGAAAAACTTCGTCCGGGGTGCAGCTGGAGCAATATTGAGAATTTTCTGAACCTGGCTCGACCCCAAAAATTAGCCGACCCGCAAGGGTTCCCTGAAATTGGGATCACCATGGTGCGCCATGCCGAAACCGAGTTGCAGGTGCAGCCCTTTATCAATTACTGGAAACAGGTAGCAAAACCCATATACCGCGAAAATTTTTTCAGGTGGCCATTCGATTTGCCCCCTGATCGGGTACAATGGTATCAGATTCTTGGTGAAGCCTCGTTTAACAATTCCAGAGCCCGAACTTCAAAAGTTGATTTTACGCCGGTCAGACGAAGACCATGCCGTAATGCTTTGCTTAGCGCAACCGTTTTGAGCGATGGTTCTGTCACTGTTTGCCCTTATGACTTTGAGGGTCGCCAAGTTTTTGGTAATCTTAAAGAAAACACATTAAGAGAGATATGGAACTCTGAAAAATATTGCAGCTTCAGAAGGCGACACCTGGCTCTTGAATTTGCCGATGTTAAATTTTGTAATAACTGCTCTGACTGGTATCATCCCATATAAATATAATCGTTTTGAGGAGGAAACTATGACTGAACATCGATGCGTGCCTTGCAGTTCTGATGTTGCACCGCTCACCCTGGAACAATCACAGACATATCTTGCTGGTCTGCCGGGGTGGGAGCTGGGCGAAGATGGCAGGTTTATTGTCAGAAAATTTTCTTTTGAAAATTTTGTTCAGGCAATGGATTTTGCTGTAAAAATAGGCAAAATAGCTGAGGAAATGGGTCACCACCCTGTTTTGACCATCGGCTGGGGCTTTTGTAATGTAAAATTCAAGACGGCAAAAATAAACGGGCTTCACAAAAATGACTTTGTTATGGCCTCGCATGTCAGCCAGTTAATGCATCGGGTATAAATAAAAAAGCGGGCACCAGAACAGGTGCCCGCTTTTTTAAATAAGTGCTATTGGCTGGTTATTTGTCGCAGTCGTCGGTTTTGAGCGCTTCTGTGGAAGCTTTTTTACATTTGTCGCATTTGTTTTCCCAGGCAACTTCGCATTTATCGGCACATTCGCCGCCATTCTGGCATTTGCTTTTTTTAACTTCGACAGCTTCTTTTTTGCATTCGTCTTTGCCCATTTTATCGCAGCGGCTTTCGCATGCTTTTTTGCATTCGTCTTTGCCCATTTTATCGCAGCAGCTTTCGCATGCTTTTTTGCATTCGTCTTTGCTCATTTTATCGCAGCAGCTTTCGCATGCTTTTTTGCATTCGTCTTTGCCCATTTTGTCGCAGCAGCTTTCGCATGCTTTTTTGCATTCATGCTTGCGCATTTTTTTGCAGTGATGTCTGCGATGTTTTCTGTGGTGTTTGCCGAATTTCTTGCCATGCTTTTTGTGTTCACAGAGCTTTTTTTCTTCTTTGGGCGCAGAGGGGGCCTGTATTTCGGTTGTTTCGTTGCCTGCCGCAACTTTTTCCAGATAGGCTTCCCATTCTGCTTTTTTTTCTGCAAATTCAAGATTAAGGGCTTCGAGGGTCAGGCGATCTTCGGCGGTTGGAGCTGGTCTTGTAACCAGGGCCATAATCTGCTCTCTCAAATCCTTCATTTGAGAGGTGTGATCAAGCCACGCATTTGTGTCGATCGCTCCGATGTTGCCAGCGAATGCCGGCATTGCAAAACAAAAACCAAGAAGAATTACCAGTAGTTTCTTCATACAGCCTCCTGTTAGTTTATTAACGAATACTATTGTACATTAACCAATTTTAAAAATCAAAACAAAACAGCACTATTGTGGTTTATTGGCTATTTTTAGAGCCCTTCCGATAGCTGGTAAAATGCATTTCGTTGTCACTGATATTAATAGCGTCGAGATTCAGCTTGAATGGAAACTTGTCAAGATTCAGCACCGGATTGATCTTTTTTACTATAATTCCAATGAAAGATCGCGGCATTGCCATCCGGTTAACTTTCATTCTGCTTGCATGAAACCATATTTCTCGTTTGTCTTTTACTTCCAGACCACCTGTTGCCCAGAATTCTACTTTTACCATGCCATATTTGGTTGAGCCGGAAAGTTCCATTTTTCCCTTATTCAATACGATTTTGGGGTGATCTACTTTGATAGATTTGCTTTTTGCATCGAGAAAGAGGTTGAGATCACTTTCTTTGATGATGACGTCCATATTGATGTTGCTCATTACAACAGGATCTATTTTTTCTTCAACAATCAACTTGGTGGTATCAAGCTGTACGTCTTCAAACTCAATATTCGCCTGGTGCAAAAACAGGTTGTCTACTTTGCCTCGCGAAGTATGTACCACTACTTTTTGGAATTTTCCAAGAGAGGTTTCTTTGTCGTTGTATGGGGTCAGTGTAATGCTCAATGATGCAGGATTCTCAAGCAATTTATTCATTGACGAAACAAGCTTCTCATGTATGATCTGAGGATTTGAAGCTATTTGCGCCGTTATCTCCGGGGTGGGGGTGTATGAAGCATTATTGGCCATTGCCACAGAAGACACCATTGTCATAAATGAGAAAAATATGAGATTGAAATAGCATGCCAGTTTTTTTTTCATGATGTGTCCAGACTTAATCGAATAAGTAACTATCTGATATTCTAAGTGTTTTCAGATTATTTTTCCACACTTTCCATAGAGTCGTTCCATCAAATGGCTCAATGACCCTGTCTGTGAAAAAATCCCGCAGAATCGGGTCTGAGGCGGTATTTTCTGTTGTGGCAACGAGATAAACTTTATTTTGTTCAACTGGCTGATGTGAGACTGTAAATTTTTTTGCCTGTCCCCCCAGCGCGAGAAACTCACAGCCGGCAAAAGCTGTTTCTACCGCTCCGCGATTTATTATAAGAAGTTCTGATAATGCTACAAGTTCTCGACCGGTGAGTCTGAATTTTTGAACTCTGTCGTTTGGAATGTTGGTTATTATGTTGCCTGTGCAGATTACATTATCGCTAAAAGGAACTGTTGGCGGAGCCAGTAAAAACGCAACATCGCAGGCAGTCTGCACTTTAATCAGCTGCGCATGCGTTTGTGCTCTGAATGAAAATACAGAAGAAGACGCCTGGGTGGTGGTTTTTATAACTTTGAGAGTTTCGTAAAGATGTTTTTTAAAGCTGTTGCAGGCATTCGTAAACAGGCTTTCAGAGCGACCTTTTTCGGTTTTATCGAGTGGCAGCATTCGCAATGTTACCCGTGGAAAGCCGTTATTTCTCGGAAATATATTTATGAGCGGCAGACGTTCGGTACCGGATATCAGCGAAATTTTGTAGATGTTCTGATCTCGTTCTGCATCGATGCTGGAAAATATGGGCTGTTCACCATTTTTTACAATTTGCATAACAAAATGGAAACCTTGTCGTTGCTTGAGTTCTTTTATCAGCTCGTCAAGGTCTTCGCTGTTAATATCGATCACAGAAAACGATAGATCCTGATCTGAAAAGGCCGGGTTTAGTCTGCGTATGGTTCTGGCGGGGTTGTCTATGGAAAAAATACCCCAATTTTGCATGGGAAGCGCTTCGCAGCGATTAGCTGCAATAAAGTTGAAAAACCATATTTGTCGATTATCAATACTTTTTGTCGCATAGGGCAAAAACACACTTGGCCCATCGTCTGACAGCAGGTTTGTAAAAATTTTTTTTCTGATTTGCCCGTCGAGGCGACTGTCGTTAAACATTTCGAGATCATGGGGGCTTAGGGCCTGTGCGTCGGGTCTGCATTCATCAATAAGATTGCGTTCAAAAGCCCCCCCCGACAAAAAACTCAGAGGCGAAAAAATATTTGAATCATTGCCGGTGGCGAAAACTATTGTTTCTTTATCTCGGGTCTGTCTAAAAGCGCTTAGAGTGTCTGGAATCCGCCATGCATAAGTTGAAGCGGTTTTAAGAGTCGGTTGCAGGGTAATGGCTGCGCCATTGAAATTTCCTGGCAGAAGTATCTGGATAGGCCTGAACACCCTGGCGTAAGACGATACGGTTGCCAGTAAAAAGATCAGAACCAAAGCGCATTTTACAGGCAGTTTGCGCAGGTTTTGGAATTTAAAAAATGACAAAGTGTCAGTCATTGATTCTTTTAACAATGTAATAACCCGCGAATGCAAAAATAATATTCTGTGCCCAGGCGGCGAACATCGGCGGGAGATAGCCGGTTTTTCCCAGGGCAGTGAAAAAACTCATCAATACGTAATAGATAAAGATTATGAGAATAGAAACCCCGAATCCGATAAAAGCACCGCTTCTGTTATTTGTAAGACCAAAACTGGCGCCAATTATGGCAAAGAAAAAACTGGCGAATGGCAGAGATGTTTTCATGGCCAGCCCTACACGCATTTCGGTGGTATCCATGAATTGAGTTCTTTCATAATCATCAATACGAGATTTTAGCTCGCTGTAGCTCATTTCGTTTGGTTTTTTGCTCTGTCTGGCAAAATCTTCAGGGGTTTCTTCGATTGTGGTGACACGCAATTCCGGGATCGTTTCAGGTGATGCGAGGCCGAGATTTTGGCTGTAAGACTGTTTAACAACGGCTTTTAAAACCCATGCAGAGCCATCCCAGTTGGCGGTCGCTGCTGAAATTCGCTTCTCGAGCACTCCTTTCTCATCGTAGTATTCCAGAAGCAGTTTTTCCATGAGTCCCGTTTTTTCAAAGACTTTTCGGGCATAGGCGAAGGCGCCGTCAGAGGTTCTCATGATAGAGTTTTCAGAGGCTTCTGGTTCAATGAGGCGCATTATTTCCTGGCGTTTTATTTCGCGGGCCCGCTTGTTTGATGATGGCACGACAAGCTCATTGAATATAAAGCTGAAGGTGGTTACGCATAGCGCAAAAAGCACGACCGGCGCCATTATTCTGAAAAAATTGGTGCCCCCGGCTCGCAATGCTGTTGTTTCTGAGTCTTTCGACATGCGGCCGAACACCAGCAGATTTGCCAGCAGAACCGACATCGGAAAGGTGAAGATCATGTCCTGGGGCAGACGGTTCAGAAACCATCTTCCCATGACACTCATTTTTACATTTTCGTTTACAATGCTTTGCAGAGCCGACATCAATGGATCTATGGCAATGATGGTCGCGAAGAGAAAAAAACCAAAGAAAAATGGCCCTATCAGCTGAATAAATATATATCTATCAAGTATTTTTATTTTAAACATTTAACTCGTTCTGTTCGGTTTGAATTTTGTGACTCAAGTGGTATTATGACTTCCAATTTACCATAATTCAACCTCTTGTGAGAAAGGAAGCAGAAAATGAAAATAGCCATGATCGGAACAGGATACGTAGGTCTGGTCACTGGAACCTGCTTTGCCGAGTCTGGTAACGACGTTATTTGCGTAGATACCAACGAAAAAAAGATTCATGATCTTAAAGACGGTATTGTTCCAATATATGAACCTGGCCTTGAAGACCTCGTGAAGAGAAATGTCGCAGAAGAGCGTCTCGCTTTTACCACAAACCTTGAAGAAGCTGTAAACAAATCTCTGTTGCTTTTTATTGCAGTCGGAACCCCGCCCGGCGAAGATGGTTCTGCCGACCTGCAGCATGTTCTGGCGGTTGCCCGTGGAATTGGCCGTTGCATGACTGAATACAAAATTGTAGTCGACAAATCAACTGTTCCGGTTGGTACGGGTGCCAAAGTGCGTGATGCCATCTCAAAAGAACTTGAAAAACGCGGCGAGAGCATTCCATTTGACGTTGTCAGTAACCCTGAATTTTTAAAAGAAGGCAATGCCATTGATGATTTTATGAAACCTGACCGTGTCGTCATTGGTTGTGACGATATCAGGACCGGTGAATTGATGAAAGAACTCTATGGGCCATTTGTTCGCACCGGAAAACCCATTCTGGTCATGGATCTGGCTTCGGCAGAAATGACTAAATACGCTGCCAACGCCATGTTGGCTACAAAAATATCGTTTATGAACGACATTGCCAATTTATGCGAAAAGCTTGGCGTAGATGTCTCACAAGTGCGCCAGGGCATTGGCTCTGACAGTAGAATCGGCTATCCGTTCATTTTTCCGGGGCCCGGTTACGGTGGGTCATGCTTTCCGAAAGATGTGCAGGCGCTTGTTAAGATCGGCGAACAGAATGGTTACAAGCTTGAAATTCTTGAAGCTGTCGAAGCTGTAAATCATCGTCAGAAAAAGGTTTTGTTCAACAAAGTACAGGGGCGTTTTGCCGACCTGAAAAATAAGATAATCGCGGTGTGGGGGCTGGCATTTAAGCCAAATACCGATGATATGCGTGAGGCTCCGTCTATCGTGCTTATCGAGCAACTTCTGGCTGCCGGGGCTACGGTAAAGACTTATGATCCTGAGGCTGCCGGTGAAGCATATAAAATTTTCGGCGACAAAATCGTTTACGGTAAAAAATCCTACGAAATTCTTGAGGGTGCCGACGCTCTGGTAATAGTAACCGAGTGGAACGAATTTCGTCGCCCGGACTTGGATAAAGTGAAGTCTTTGCTTAAAACCCCGATCATTTTTGATGGCAGAAATCTTTTTGAGCCCAAAAAAATGGCTCAGCTTGGTTTTGAATACGAGGGTATTGGGAGAAAACAATGAAGGTAATTCTACCCGTTGCCGGTAAGGGCACAAGACTGCGACCACATACTTTTACCAAGCCCAAGTCTCTGGTCAGAGTCGCCGGAAAAACCGTTTTACAGCATGTTTTTGATAGTCTTAAAAAATTATCCATAGATGAATTTGTTATCATTACAGATGAAAACGGCATTCTCATTCGGCGTTATATCGAAAAGCATTACCCGGAAATAAACGCTGTTTATGTTCAGCAGACCGAGTTGCTTGGGCCTGCACATGCCGTGTCGCTGGCGTCTTCGCGAATAAAAGATGGTGACGATGTGCTGGTGGTATTTAACGACACTCTTTTTGTAACTGATCTGACAAGAATTGCGTCTTTGTGCCAGGGGCTCGACGGTCTTATCTACTCGAAAGAAGTAGAGAATTACAAGCGTTTTGGTGTAAATGTCATGAAAGACAATATCATCGTCGATATGGTTGAAAAACCAGATGAGCCAATCAGCAAGCTGGCACAGGTCGGTTTGTATTACCTCAAAGACGGTCGTCTGTTCATGGATTACATCAATAAATCCATTGAGCAGAATTTGAGAGTTAAGGGCGAATTTTATCTTCCTGAAGTTTTTAAGCTCATGATCAAAGATGGTATGCGTCTTGGTGCGCCAGAAATCGAAGAATGGCTTGATTGCGGCAAGCCCGAAACTCTGCTGGCAACAAACAAATTTCTGCTTGAGCGCGCATCCGGCAACCACCAGTGCATCGAAGGTTGTGTTATTATTCCGCCCGTTTCAATACATCCTTCGGCAGAGGTTAAGCACAGCGTTATCGGGCCTTACGTGTCTATCGCCAAAAATTGCAAAATTTCTGACTCAATTATCAGAAGCTCTGTCATAAATCCGTATTCGGTTCTTAAAAATACCATCCTCGAAGAGTCGATAGTGGGTGATTCTGTTGAATTAACCGGGCAGTTTCAGCGCCTGAATATCGGAGATAACAGTATAATCGATTTGAGCGGCAGACCCCAGTTGTGAGAGACGTTGGCAGATCTTTGTGGTTCGATTGAAGAGGAGGCTCTGAATGTTGACGGGAAAATCGATTCTTGTGACCGGTGGCACCGGCTCATTTGGTAAGGCTTTTGTCAGAAGAGCCCTGCGTGAGTATGATCCTCATAAGATAATCATTTACTCTCGCGATGAATTCAAGCAATACCAGATGGCTCAGCTTTTTCCATCAGATAAACTCAGATTTTTTATTGGTGATGTCCGTGATGAAAAAAGGCTTTACAGAGCTCTTGCGGGCGGTGTCGATTACGTAATTCACGCTGCGGCAATGAAGCACGTGCCGGCCTCAGAATATAACCCGTTCGAAGCTGTTCAAACCAATATTATGGGAGCCCAGAATCTTATAAACACCTCAATCGATGCAGGTGTGCAAAAGGTCGTGGCTCTGAGCACCGATAAGGCATGCAACCCGGTAAATCTTTATGGTGCCACCAAACTATGTTCTGATAAGCTGTTTGTGGCGGCCAATGCCTATTCTGGGAAAATGATAACGCGATTTTCGGTCGTGCGTTATGGCAATGTGCTTGGCAGTCGCGGCAGCGTTGTGCCTTTTTTTCAGAAACTGGCACCAACAGGCGAATTGCCTATTACTGACGAGCGAATGACCCGTTTCTGGATAACTTTGCCGGAAGCTGTTAAGTTTGTAATTAATTCTTTCCCTTTAATGAAGGGCGGCGAGCTTTTTATTCCAAAAATTCCGAGTATGCGCATTACAGACCTGGCCCAGGCTGTTGCGCCCGGTTGCAGCTACAAAGTGATCGGAGTGAGGCCAGGCGAAAAATTACACGAAATGATGATATCAAGCGACGATTCCCGGCGTCTCTTTGAGATGGGCGACAGATACATCAAGCTGCCTGATTTTCCGTTCTGGCAAATACAGCTTCCAGAAGGCGTGAAGCCGGTCGAAGAGGGCTTTGAATACGCCAGCAACACCAATACTCAATGGCTTGGCATAGAAGAACTTAAAAATGTTTTACAGCAGGAGGGGGTCGTAGAGTGAACTTTATTCCCTATGGCCGTCAGGATATTACTGAAGCAGATATTGAAGCGGTTGTCAGGGTTTTGCGCTCTGATTTTTTGACGCAGGGGCCGGCTGTCGAAATTTTTGAAGCCGCTGTCTGTCGCGAGACCGGGGCACAACATGCTGTGGCCTGCTCCAGCGGAACCGCAGCTCTTCATCTGGCAGTTCTTGCCGCTAAAATCGGCCATGGTGATCGTGTAATTGTGCCGCCGATAACGTTCGTCGCCAGCGCTAATTGTGCCAGATACGCAGGCGCCGAGGTTCTGTTTGCTGATATCGATTCTGAAACTCTCAACATTTCGCCACAAACATGCAGAAAGTTGCTTGAACAGGCTGTTGTAGAAGGTCGCCCGGTAAAGGCCGTTGTTACGGTAGATTTGGCCGGCCATCCTTGCGATATGCAGGCTTTTGCCCTGCTTAAAAAAGAATTTAATTTTATCTGGATACAGGATGCATGCCATTCTCTTGGCGCCACCTGGGAAGACAATCTCGGCATTCGCTGGAAAATCGGCGAATGGCCAGAACCCGACATGACTGTTTTTAGTTTTCACCCAGTTAAGCATATTACAACTGGTGAAGGTGGCATGATCGTTACGCATTCAGAAGAGCTTGCCAATTCTTTGCGCGTGCACAGAAGCCATGGAATCGTTCGTGACGTCGGCGCTTTTATAAATAACGCCGAGGCCCTCTCAGCAGACGGCAGTGTAAACCCCTGGTATTACGAAATGCAGCAGCTTGGGTTTAATTACCGCCTCTCTGATATTCAGGCCGCTCTGGGTTGTTCGCAGATCGAGAGGCTTGGGCAATACGTGGCGCGACGCCGCGAGATAGCGGCCTCTTTGCGTCTCAAATTTGAGATGTTTCCGCGGGTAAAGCTGCCTATTGTAGCTGATGGCGTGGAACATGCCTATCATCTCTGCATTATCAGAATCGATTTTGCCGCTGTTGGTGCAACGCGAGCCGAAGTGATGAAAAGACTGAAAGCTGCCGGCATTGGCACTCAGGTGCATTATATCCCGATTCCAATGATGCCATTTTATGCTCAGACGGCAGATATGGCTTCTTTTCCGGCGGCGTTGGCCTACTATCGTGAGGCATTATCCATTCCGTGCTTTCCGAAAATGACCGATGTTGATGTTGAGCGTGTTTGCTCTGCTGTTATTTCTACCCTGTCATGATGGTTGCTAATCAGGTTATAGTTCAGGCCCGTATGGGTTCTACAAGACTTCCGGGCAAGATAATGTTGCCTCTGCTAGAAAAGCCAGTTCTGGAGCATGTAATAGCGCGCAGTTCAGCAGCGCTGAAAGTAGCTCGTGTCGTTGTTGCAACGACCGATCTGCCAGAAGACGACGGGGTAGAAAACTGGTGCCGTTCATATTCGGTTCCATGTGTAAGAGGCAGCTCAGAAGATGTTCTTGCGCGTTATGTTAATGTTCTTCGCGAGTTTCCTTGCAAAAATATTGTACGCATAACTGCTGATTGCCCTTTAACAGACCCCGGTATCATAGACGCAATGCTGTGCATTCATGAGACAATGCATAACGATTATACTTCTAACGTAATTCCGCCTACCTTCCCTGTTGGTTTTGACGCGGAAGTAATCGGAAGTGAAGTGCTGCGCCAGGTCGACCAAAAAGCAGTTCTCGCCTCTCATCGAGAGCATGTCACTCTTTATATTCGCGAAAATCTCGAAGAGTTTAAAACAGCAAATCTATCTCTGGGAGAGAGCTTTGAGCATTTTCGTCTTACTCTCGACCATGATGAGGATTATCAGGTTCTGCAAAAAATATTCTCGTATTTTCGTGACTCTGATGGGCTTTTTTCGCTATACCAGATACTTGGCTTTATCATGAAACACCCCGAAATTGCTTCGATCAATTCTGCAATAGATAGATTTGAAGGAGCCAAAAAATCGGCGGCAATGGAGCATCGCAAGCTCAAATGGGAATAATTCTCAATAAACGAGGACTTCTCAATGCCAGAACAGCAATTTTTCGGGTAGATGCTGGGCCGGGCATCGGTATGGGGCATTTTATGCGTTGCCGAACCCTGGCCTGTGAAATGATCGCGCGGGGATGGGTAGTATTTTTTATTGGCCATGGTTTGCCGGTTTGTTGTGCAAAAAACTCTCATAATGGCGTTGTTGGCAATATAAACTTTATCGAGACTGATTTTTTTCAGAATAGCCGCGACGATGTAATAAACCTGCTCGATATTCTGCAAAAACGATTCGGCTGGAACCTGGATTGCCTCATTGTAGACACTTATCGTTATAGTCGTGACGATTTTGCTTTTTTACAGCGTTTTAGCGTGCATCGCCTGGCGGTAGTAGTTATCGATGATCTTGCCAATCGCGACACCCCTGCTCAGGCCGTTATTAACCCGAACCCCATGTTTTCGTCTGAGCCATACGATCGACAGCATATTCCGGTGGTGCTCTGCGGTGAAAAATATACGCTGGTTCGCCCTGAGATTGTAAGCTTGACCGGTCGTGTATATGACAACAGTGGGCCCTTAATGATCAGCCTCGGTGGTGGCGATGTGGTGCGCCCGATGATGAAACTTTTGACGGCGATTCCTGAAAGATTTAAGCGCAGAATATGTATTTCGGTTTCGCCTGATTGCCCTCTTCAAGAGATAGAATCATGGATAGCTCGCGATCCTGTGCAGCGTTTTCTCAACACCGATATCGACAAATTTCCTGAATTGCTGGCCAGTTCATCTCTCGCAATAACGGGTGGTGGTACGACTTTATGGGAAGTCTATTGTCTTGGAATGCCAAGTCTTGGTCTTATATGGGTTGATAACCAGAAACATACGTCTGTTATAATCAAAGAGCAGGCAACCAGCTTTATGGTCGATCTCGTTACTCAGATCAATTTTGAATTAAACTCTGAATGGCTTGATTCTGGTCTTAAAAGTCTGAGTAAACAGCTGGGTTCGCATAATGCTGTGCGCAGCATGCAGGAAGAGGCTTTTCTTGCCGGTAGCTTGATCAAAAAAGAAAAGACCAGCCTTGTGGCCGAAAGTGTCGATATGATAAATTCTGATTTTATTGCACTGATATTGGCAAAGCTTGACGAAGAGCCAGACTTCTGGCAAAACATGATTGAAAGACAGCATGGGCTGATCGATGGGCAGGGAGCCAGGCGTTGCGTAGAAATTCTGGAAACTCTTGCCTGGCGCGAAGTGACTTTGTTTGAGGCAGATTGGAGACGGATATATGAGAATTGGCAAGTGTGAAATAGGTGCAGCCCATCCATGCTTCATTATTGCAGAGGCGGGCAGTAACCATAACCGTGATTTGGAAAATGCAAAAAAACTTATTGATGTTGCGGCGGAGGCTGGTGCCGATGCGGTAAAATTTCAGATTTTTTCGGCAGAAGCAATTTATTCAAAAAAAACGCCAATGGCCAGTTATCTTAAAAAAGAAGGCCTGGTGAAAGATAATGAATCATTGTGGGATCTGATCAAGAGAATCGAGACACCGAGAGAGTGGTTGCCTGAATTGATGGCATATTGCCGTAGTAGAAGTATTATTTTTCTTGCTACGCCTTTTGATCTTAGTGCTGTTGCTGAGCTAGAATCAATTGGTATCGAGGCTTACAAGGTCGCGAGTTTTGAAATAACGCATCTGCCGATGCTCAAAAAGATTTCGGCTACCGGCAAACCGATTATTTTGTCTACTGGCATGGCCAGTCTTGAAGATATAGAGGTTGCTATGGCAGCCATCAAATCGGGGGGAAGCAGTGAAGTCGTTTTGTTGCACTGTGCCATAGCTTATCCGCCGAAGTTTGAAGATATAAACCTGCGTGCCATGGATACTATGAACATGGCTTTTCAGGTGCCGGTCGGCTTTTCTGATCATACTATGGGGTATGTTACCGATGTGGCAGCTGTTGCCAGGGGAGCCTGTATTATTGAAAAGCATTTTACGTTGTCGCGCACTCAGGAAGGTCCTGATCACCCGTTTTCGCTTGAGCCGAATGAGCTGAAAGAAATGAT
>SABV01000270.1 GCA_009928855.1 Erysipelotrichia bacterium
ATCGGCGAATCTATTGTCGCACGCCGGCACATATGTTCACACGGGTGAAAACAGATACGGGCGCAGGCAGCAGCGAATGGATTGCGTTCCCGATGCCGCTTTAGAGCTTCCGCATAGCGTTTTTCAGAGACAAGAGCGACAAACCCTGGAATATCAACAGATGCCGGACAACCACTCTGACACGGAGCACGCACCAGACCGGCACAAACACCGGCACGGCACTTTTTTTCCCTTATATGTTCTTCGTATTCATGGCGAAAATGCCTTATAGTCGACAAAACAGGATTTGGGGCCGTCTTACCGAGGCCGCACAGCGAAGTCTGCTGAATTTGCGTGCCAAGAAGAATCAGATTCTCGATATCTCCTTCTTCGCCGCGTCCATCACATATTTTTTCAAGAATCTCAAGCAGGCGCCTGGTGCCAACCCGGCATGGAGTGCACTTACCGCATGATTCTTCCTGAACGAACTCAATAAAAAACCTTGCCACGTCAACCATACATGAATCCTCATCCATAACGATGAGGCCGCCTGATCCCATTATTGCGCCAAGCTCAGCGAGTGACTCATAATCAAGCGCAACGTCCAGATGCTCCTTCGGAATACATCCTCCGGATGGGCCGCCAAGCTGAGCCGCTTTAAAAGGCTTATTGTCGATAATACCGCCGCCAATATCATAAATAAGCTCACCAAGCGAAATTCCGATTGGCACTTCTACCAAACCGGTATTGTTAACAGCGCCAGCAAGGGCAAAAACCTTTGTTCCCCGGCTTTTTTCGCTACCCAGTCGCGCATACCAGGCCGAACCCTGCAAAATTATCGTTGGCACATTTGCGAAAGTCTCGACATTGTTGAGCAGCGTAGGCTTATCCCAGAGTCCTTTTACCGCCGGAAAAGGCGGACGGGGTCTTGGCTCACCGCGGCGGCCCTCGATAGAAGCCATCAATGCTGTTTCTTCGCCACAAACGAAGGCGCCCGACCCTTTTCTGATCTCGACGTCAAAGCTAAAGTTGCTGCCCATGATATCTTTACCCAACAAACCAAGGGCACGAGCCTGTTCAATCGCTTTCTGCAACCGTTCTACAGCAATCGGGTATTCAGCCCGACAATAGACATAGCCACGCGATGAGCCAATAGCATAACCGGCAATAGCCATGCCTTCTATAACGCTGTGAGGATCGCCTTCGAGAACGCTACGGTCCATGAATGCCCCGGGATCACCTTCGTCAGCGTTACAGACGACATTTTTCGGTGTTTCGGCTGATGCCCTGGTAAATTTCCATTTGAGACCAGTAGGAAACCCGCCGCCGCCACGACCCCGCAAGCCTGAGTCTATCATGTTTTTAATAACATCCTCAGGAGTCATGCTGCCGATCGCCTTTGCTAATGCCTGATATCCTTCCAGGGCAATATATTCATTGATATTTAAAGGGTCTATATTGCCGCATCTTGCGAGCACAATTTTCGTCTGGCTCTTGAAGTAGTCTATCTTTTCGACTTCAGCAACAAGGTTTCCGGCAACCAGATCTTTATGCAGCAATCTGACAACGACATTACCAGAGGTGATGCCGTCAATAATTTCGAGGGCATCTTCAGGTTTTATGCCCTGATAAAAAATATTATCAGGCATGACTCTGGCCACAGGTCCGGCGGCACAAGGCCCCATACAACCGGTTTCAACAACCCTGACGCGATTCTCAAGGTTTTTATCTGCAATAACCCTGCGAAGAGCACCACATATTTCAAGCGCACCCGAAGCGAGACAGCCACCGCCAATGCAAACAAGAATCTCGCGAGAAGCATTCTTTAGGGGCTGGCCGATATTTTTTCTGGTTGCCATATTTTCGAGAGCTTGTTGTCGAAGTTCACTTAAATCTTTGAATGAGCGGATAACGCCAGTCATAGGTCTGCTTTCTCCTCTTCTGAAGAACAATAAAAAGCAAGAATCTGCCTTATGCGAGTTGGCTTGACTCTCTGATGAATATCTTTATCGATCATGATCGTCGGAGCGAGACCGCAAGCTCCAAAACACCTGGCCACTTCGAGCGAAAAGTTTTTATCTTCTGTAGTTTCGCCAACGTCTATATTAAGCTCTTTCTTCAGAGCTTCGAGAACCTGTTTTCCGCCACGCACGTAGCATGCGGTGCCAAGACAAACCCTGATCAGGTGTTTCCCGCGAGGATGAGTGGAAAAGAATGAATAAAAGCTCACGACTCCGGCCACTTCACTGTATGATTTGTCAAAAGCCCTGCTTATTCTATGCAAAACATCTTCTGAAAGATGACCAAATAATCCCTGGGCAATCTGCAAAGCAGGAATCAACCCACCATCTTGAGTTTTGTACTCTTCAAGCACTTTATCCAGTTCGAGAAAAAGCTGCTGTTCCTCTACAATAGAGCCACAAGCGCATACTTTTGGCATACTGTTCCTCCGGTAAATTTTGAGACTGACAATTCTGTTACCGGCGCCAGCGCCATTTTTTACAGCCGAAAACAAGGTAATCGGCAAAATGACAGCTCTGTCGTGATAGGTTGTGTGATCCTCTGCCAGCCCATTATCTCAGTTCGGCTGGTGATATATCTGTTATTTAAATGCGCCAGACCCAGTTTAGCGAAAAAATACCACAAAAGCAACTCTCAACAATAGCCAACAGAGCAGTCGAACTAAAATTTTGAGAATTTGCGCAAATACATGAACTGGCTAGATTTGGCAGCTAGTTCTTTGTCACAGTTGGGCAGATGTATTGTTTCAAACTTTGTAATAATCACGATACCAGTCGATAAAACGACTGACACCGCTTTCGAGCGGAGTAGCCGGAGCGAAACCGGTATCGCGCATCAAGTCATCAACATCGGCGTAAGTTGCCGGCACATCACCCGGCTGCATCGGCAGCATTTCCTTGATCGCCTCTTTGCCAATCTTTTTTTCGATAATTTCAATAAAGCGAAGAAGCTCTACAGGCTTGTTATTGCCTATGTTATAAATCCGATACGGCGCACGACTGGTCGCAGAATCAGGCTGATCACTCTTCCAGGCCGGGTTCGGGGCAGCTATTTTATCACTGACTCTTACAATGCCTTCAACTATGTCATCAATAAAAGTAAAGTCACGCTGCATCAGCCCGTTATTGAATACCTTGATCGGCTTACCCTCAAGAATGGCCCTGGTAAAAAGAAACAGCGCCATATCAGGGCGCCCCCAAGGGCCGTAAACGGTAAAAAACCTCAACCCGGTTGTGGGCAGACCGTATAAGTGCGAATAGGTGTGCGCCATCAACTCATTTGCCTTTTTAGTAGCGGCATAAAGAGAAACAGGATGGTCGACATTGTGATGCACAGAGAAAGGCATCTGGGTGTTAGAGCCATAAACAGAGCTGGAAGAAGCGTATGTCAGATGCTCGATCTTATTATGCCTGCACGCCTCAAGAATATTCATGAATCCAACTATATTCGAATCTATGTAGGCATGCGGATTTTCGAGGCTGTAACGCACGCCCGCCTGGGCGGCAAGATTGATTACGCGATCAAAGTGATTTTCAGCAAAAAGCTTTTCGACTGCCGGGCGATCGCTCAAGTCGGCTTGAACAAAGCTGAAATTCTGGTGATTTTGTAAAATATCGAGACGATCACGCTTTAACTTCACATCATAATAACTGTTCAAATTATCGAAGCCAACCACTTCATCGCCGCGCTTCAAAAAATAAATGGTCAGATGAAACCCGATAAAGCCCGCCGCACCGGTCACCAGAATCTTCATAAGTATGCGCTCCCGTATCTTTTTTCTGATATTATCCTGTTTCCAGACTCCATGCAACTGACATCTCAACATTTCATTTTTTGTGATATAATTCACCGCAGAGAAAATAGATTGCAAAGGAGAAAGGAATGAAGCACACAGAAAACAGGGCGTTTCTTTCTGGAAACGCTGCGATAGCACGCGGCGCATGGGAAGCCGGTGCAAGATTTGCGGCCGCCTACCCGGGCACTCCGTCGACAGAAATTCTTGAATATTGCGGCACCTACAAGGAAATCGATGCACAATGGTCGGTCAATGAAAAAACCGCAATGGAAACGGTTATCGGTGCCTGCTATGGTGGAGCCCGCTCTATCTGCGCGCAAAAGCACGTTGGCCTCAATGTTGCAGCTGATCCGTTTTTTACAGCCGCTTACACAGGCGTCAACGCAGGGTTGGTAATAGTATCGGCTGATGATCCGGGCATGCACAGCTCTCAGAATGAGCAAGACAACCGCTTCTATGCCATGATGGCCAAAATGCCGATGTTCGAACCTTCCAACAGCCAGGAAGCCAAAGACATGACTAAGGCGGCCTTTAAACTTTCTGAAGAATTCGATACACCGGTAATGGTGCGCACAACTACCAGAACTTCACATTCTGAGGGCATTGTAACGCTTGGCGAACGCGAAACCGCCCCTGATCGAGAATTCGTCAGAGACATGGCTAAATACTGCGTATTACCACACAATGCTCGCAATCTGCACATCAAAGTCGAAGAACGCCAGAAAAAAATAGCGGCTCTGGGCTGCAACATAGAATTTAACCGCATAGAAGAGGGCGACCGCAGCATAGGCATAATTACATCAGGCGTCAGCTATTGCCACGCCCGTGAAATTTTTCCGCATGCGTCGTTTCTGAAACTCGGTCTCACCTACCCCTTTCCCAATGAACTGATTAAAAAATTTGCCGACAGTGTCGAAAAAGTAGTGGTCATAGAAGAGAATGATCCGTTCCTCGAAACAGCGGTTCGAGCACTAGGAATCGCCTGTATCGGCAAAGATCGCATACCGGTATGCGGCGAACTTAACCCTGACATTGTTCATGAATCACTCAAAGAGCTTGTCAACAAGCCAATGCCCGCCAGAACCAAAACTGCCGACATCGACATTCCGATAAGACCACCGGTGCTCTGCCCGGGGTGCCCACATCGTGGCGTTTTTTATACCCTGCGCAAGTTAAACTGCACTGTCACCGGAGATATCGGTTGCTACAGCCTGGGAGCTTTTGCGCCTCACAACGC